>CAZUAW010000012.1:0-21153 GCA_964618535.1 uncultured Thiotrichales bacterium | reverse complement strand
AAACAATATATTAAGCGAGATTCTCATGAATTCATGCAATATTCGGGCTAAATTTGGCGTATCATACTGGGGTAGTTTCTAATATTAAACTCAGAGCTTGATTGACAAAAGTTGCTGCTGACGTTACTCTCGCGCGCCATTTGAATTTAAGAAAATCGACCGGTAACACGCTATGAAAAGAACCTATCAACCCAGCAGAATCAAACGTGCTCGCACGCATGGTTTTAGAGCACGTATGAGTACCGTTGGCGGTCGAAAGGTGATCAGAGCACGTCGCGCCAAAGGCCGTGCCAAACTCACTCCATAGCCAAGTCAGCGAAAACCCAGCAGGTTTTCCTAAAAATGCTCGATTGTTGACTGCGCATCAGTACAGCCGAGTGTTTGCTAATGCCAAAGCTTTTCGTGATCCATTATTTACTTTGTTAGTTAGAACGAGTGAGGCAGATTCTGCTCGACTGGGTTTGGTGATCGCGAAAAAGAAAGTCAAATTGAGTGTCCAGCGCAACCGTATCAAGCGTGTTGCAAGAGAATCCTTCAGACGAGAGCGCCAACAGCTGCCTTCGCTAGATATTATTCTCATCGCAGGTCGTGGCATGGATCGAGCCGACAACAGCGCGCTGAGCAAGGCTTTTAAACGTCAATGGCATAAAATGTCCAGCTTTTACACTCACACCCCCTCTTCATCAACTTAAACCAGGTTTACCATTATGGATAGCCAACGGCCATTCCTTTATTTATCGTTACTCTTTTTGGGATTTCTTGTTTGGCAAGCCTGGCAGACAGATCATGCGCCGCCCCCACCGGTGGTGGAAGCTACATCAGGTAACCCTGCCGTCGGGTCAGCGCAGCAACCTGTTTCTGTGGGCGCTGATGTTCCAGAATCTTCAGCGGCTTCAGTCAGTTCACAAGCAGTGCCCATAGCATCAGCACCAGCCGTTTCAAATGCTACTTTGGTTCACGTCAAAACAGATGTGCTCGATGTCACTATCAGCACCCGTGGCGGCGATATTGTTTCACTCAAACTACCGTCGTATCCCATCAGTCTGAAACAGAAAGATACGCCACTGGAATTTCTCAGTGCGGAAGAACCTTATATTGCCCAGTCTGGTTTATTGCATGATAAAACCGGCATCAATGCCGCTTCGCGTGCGCCAAATCATTACGCTATTTATGAAAATGCTCAAAGTTCGTACGAGCTAACGGATCAAAATGAACTAAAAGTACCGCTCCGTTGGATTAGCGAAGATGGTGTTGCCATTGAAAAAGTATTCACATTCCGTCCCGGACAATTTGTGATTGATGTTGACTATCAAATCCAGAACGGCTCCGCTACCGATTGGGTTGGACGTCAATATAATCAGCTGCGCCGTGGCGAGATAACTTCTGAGTCCAGCATGTTAGCGCCAACATCCTATATGGGTGGTGCGTACTACACTGGCAAATTTGAAAAGCTTAAATTTGATGACATGCAAGAAGAACCGTTAAATCAAACCGTTACTGGCGGTTGGGTTTCAATGTTGCAGCACTATTTTGTTTCGGCCTGGATCCCAAGCTCGGCTGAGCAATCCAGCAAGCTCTATTCCAAAGTAGTCAGTGGTACAACCGGTAATGAATATATTCTCGGAATGAGTTCTGCTGATTCGAACCTAATAGCAGCGGGTCAAACGGGTTCTTTTAGTTCGCGTTTATACGCTGGACCAAAGCTGCAAGATGATATGGCAAAGTTAATTCCCGGTCTGGAACTCACTATTGACTATGGAATTTTCACCATATTTTCAAAACCACTTTTTTGGCTGCTTTCACATATACATGGATTAGTCGGCAACTGGGGCTGGGCAATTATTTTTCTCACCATTTTAATTAAAGTCGTCTTCTTTAAACTCTCAGAAGCCAGCTATCGTTCAATGGCCAAAATGAGAAAAGTAGCGCCGAAAATTAAATCCCTGAAAGACCGTTTTGGTGCTGATAAACAAGGCCATCAAAAAGCCATGATGGAATTGTATAAAAAAGAGAAAATCAATCCTCTGGGTGGTTGTTTACCGATTTTAATTCAGATACCGGTATTTATTGCTTTGTATTGGGTATTGATTGAGGCGGTTGAACTACGCCAGGCACCGTGGGCATTGTGGATTCAGGATTTATCAATAAAAGATCCGTTCTTTATCTTGCCAGTAATCATGGGTGTATCGATGTTTGTGCAGCAAAAACTCAATCCACCGCAGCCTGATCCAATGATGCAAAAAATGATGATGGCAATGCCCTTTGTCTTCACCATCTTTTTCGCCTTTTTTGCCTCCGGCCTGGTGCTTTACTGGGTGGTGAATAACTTACTTTCTATTTCTCAGCAGTGGTACATCACTCGCAGTATTGAAAACGAAGGCAAGTAAATCAGATAAATTATTAATCAGAACCCTGCTTTTATTTTGCTTTAAAAAGCAGAGTTTTAGAACCGATTCCCGTGAGCCAGACTGATACGATTACAGCAATAGCAACGCCAGCCGGCCGAGGTGGCGTTGGTATTGTGCGGATATCTGGCTCACTGGCATCAGGTATTGCAAAAAACATTCTCAATCGAGAAATTAATCAGCCAAGACTCGCTGCCTACCGCCAATTTATAGATCAAAACGGCGTGACGATTGACGAAGGTATAGCACTGTTTTTCCCAGGACCAAATTCTTTTACTGGTGAAGATGTTCTTGAATTACAAGGGCATGGTGGCCCTGTCATACTTGATTTAATTTTGCAGCGCTGTATCGCGCTGGGCGCAAGAATCGCGCAACCGGGTGAGTTCTCAGAAAGAGCTTTTCTTAACGATAAAATCGACCTCGCTCAAGCAGAGGCAATAGCTGATTTAATCGACAGCGGTTCAGCAAAAGCTGCCAGATCTGCAATGCGTTCTCTGCAGGGAGAGTTTTCAAACAAAGTAAATTTTTTGGTTGATACTCTGATTAATTTAAGATTGCATATCGAAGCGGCACTGGACTTTCCAGAAGAAGAAATTGATTTTTTATCAGATAATAGAATTACTCAGAAATTTGAAAACCTAAAAGCAGAAATTTCTCAGGTCTTTGAAAAAGCCAGACAGGGCAGTTTATTACGCGAAGGCCTGAATTTAGTTATTGTTGGTCAGCCCAATGCGGGTAAATCCAGCTTACTTAATCGTCTCGCTGGAAGAGATGCCGCTATTGTTACCCATATTCCTGGCACTACCCGCGATGTGCTCAAAGAATATATCCAAATAGATGGTATGCCGCTGCATATATTAGACACAGCCGGATTACGCGATAGCGAAGATATTGTAGAACAAGAAGGCATTAAAAGAACCTGGAACGAAATTCATCAGGCTGATTTAATCGCCCTGCTAATTGATGACAACGCTGGATTTAATCAGCAAGATCAATTAATTCTCGATCAACTACCATCTCGCCTCCCCGTATTACGCATCCACAATAAAATAGATATCAGTCAACACGCCGCAGGAAAATCAGAATCAGAAATTTATCTCTCTGCTAAAACGGGTGAAGGCTTTACCGAATTAGAAATTGAACTGAAAAAAATCATCGGTTACCAGGAAGATGCAGAAGGACTCATTATCGCAAGACGCAGACACTTGGATGCCCTTGAAACCGCAAGTGAAGAAATCACCGCTGCAGAAAATCAGTTAATCAAAAATCAAGCAGGAGAATTGGTCGCTGAACACCTGAGAGTTGCCCAAGACGCTCTAAGCACTATCACCGGAAAATTTACCGCAGACGATCTTCTCGGAGAAATATTCTCGTCTTTCTGTATTGGTAAATAGTATCCAGTTTCATCAGGCTAAAAAAAGCAAACCTCCCAGTAATTTGTAAAAGTTGTTTATGAATCACAAAAAACTGGGAGATGGCTAATCTCAGCAATTAGTTCGACGGGAGGTTAAGTGCCTTAGCAACGCCCTCTCCGTATGCAGAGTCGGCTTTCATGCAATTAGCAACATGACGCTTTTGTACCTCCAGATCTGCTCCGCCTACGGAACGAGCGGTATTTTCAAATAGTACCTGTTGTTGGTTTTTATCCATTATTCTAAATAAATCACCCGCTTGCGTGTAGTAGTCTTGATCATCCACACGATGGTTCCAATTATCCATGTCACCCTGTAAGCCCAACGGCGGTTCCTTATTCTCAGGCTGCTCTTGCCATTCTCCGAGGCTATTAGGCTCATAACCTTGGGTGCTTCCATGATTACCATCAACTCGCATGGCGCCTTATTGAGTATTTTCCAGCTTTTAAGGGGCTTCGATATATCTGGTAGAGCGGCTCGACGATATTGTTGCTGAGCGAGTAATTCTTAAGCTCTGTCTCTGAGTTCTGCTTCGACAAAGACCCTTTTTACTTCGGGGTAGCCTTGCTTAATTCGGGTATCGAGTGCCGAGATTGCGTCGCTCATTTCTGCCGCTGAGACCTCTTTATTAAAATCTGCGTTGATATTAACCAAAATAAATTCTGGCCCCATGTGCATGGTGAGGACTTCGTGGATTTTGTTGATGTTGGGTACTTCTATGGCTAAATCGCGAATGCCTTGGACGACTTGGTGGTTGGCGCTTTCGCCGATTAATAAGCCTTTGGTTTCGATTGCTAGCCAGATGGCGGTTGCGCCGAGGATTAATCCGATGATGATGGAGGCGAGTCCGTCGAACCAGGCAATGCCGGTAATTTGGGCGAGTGTTATGCCGATCAATGCAACGAAGAGTCCGGCGAGTGCGGCGGAGTCTTCAAATACGACGACAAATAACGATGGGTCTTTGCCTCGTTGTACAGCTTCGATGTAGCCCATTTTCCCTTTGACTCGATTAAATTCTTTAACTGCAAATGTTAATGCCGCGCTTTCGAAAATAATCGCTAGTCCTAGCACGATGTAGTTAATCATCGGGCTTGTCATCGGTTCTGGATGAATAACGTGATGAATGCCATGGTAGATGGAAACGCCCGCGCCGACCGCAAATATTAATATCGCAACGACGAAACTCCAGAAATAAATCTCTTTGCCGTGACCGAATGGGAATTGTTCATCCGCAGGTTTTTTTGCTTGTTTGAGTCCGTAGAGTAAAAGCCCCTGGTTGCCGGTATCGACCAGTGAGTGAATGCCTTCGGACATCATTGCCGCGCTACCGGTAATAGATGCGGCAACAAATTTGGTAACGGCGATGGCGGAGTTGCCGATGAGTGCTGCGATGATGACTTTTTTTGATCCGGATGCTGACATTGAGGTGGTCTTGGTTTTGGGTAAGCGTGGATTATACTGCAAGCAGCGTATTAATTGCCTAATCAGTTATCATAGCGTTTTATTTTAAGAACATTTCCTGTGAAATATCCAGATAAATTCGAGGTCATCGTAATCGGTGGTGGTCATGCGGGAGTAGAAGCTGCGCTGGCGGCGGCTCGCATGGGGCGACGAACGCTATTGCTGACGCACAATATCGAAACCATTGGCCAGATGAGTTGCAACCCAGCGATTGGCGGCATCGGCAAAGGTCATCTGGTGAAGGAGATTGATGCACTCGGTGGCGCGATGGCGCTGGCGGCAGATCGCGGTGGTATTCAGTTTCGGATTCTGAATCGGCGCAAAGGTCCGGCGGTGAGAGCAACACGAGCACAGGCTGACCGGGTTTTGTACAAAGCGGCGATTCGTTCGGCTGTAGAGAATCAGCCTAATCTGAGTTTTTTCCAGCAGTCGGTTGATGATCTGATTGTTGAGGGTGATCGAGTCATTGGGGTGCGTACTCAGTTTGGATTGGAGTTTTACGCAACCACAGTGGTGCTCACGGTAGGCACTTTTCTCGGAGGACAGATCCATGTTGGTGAAACCCAGCACAGTGGCGGCCGAGCAGGTGACGCAGCTTCCAATGCACTGGCAAAAAGATTGCGCGCGCTGCCCTTCCGCGTGGATCGACTGAAAACCGGTACACCGCCGAGAATTGATAGCCGCACCATCGATTATGCCAAGCTACAGGAGCAGCCTGGCGATGAGCCGACTCCGGTATTTTCATTTCGTGGGTCAAGGGCTGATCATCCTCGACAGGTTTCCTGCCACATTACTTATACCAATAGCGCCACCCATGACATTATTCATGGTGGGCTGGATCGCTCACCCATGTACAGCGGTCAAATTGAAGGGGTCGGCCCTCGCTACTGCCCTTCTATTGAAGATAAAATTGTTCGCTTTGCCGATAAAGACAGCCACCAGATTTTTATCGAACCGGAAGGGCTTGATACGCATGAGGTTTACCCGAACGGAATTTCTACCAGTCTGCCATTTGATGTGCAGCTCGATTTTATACGCTCGATAGAAGGTTTCGAAAATGCCCATATCACCCGCCCGGGTTACGCGATTGAATATGATTTTTTCGATCCGCGAGACCTCAAGCCAACCCTTGAAACCAAGCATATTAAAAACCTGTTTTTTGCAGGTCAGATTAATGGCACCACCGGCTACGAAGAGGCCGCAGCACAGGGTTTGCTTGCAGGTTTAAATGCGGCGCGAAAAGTCACCGATTCAGAACCGTGGTGGCCGAAACGCAGCGAAGCCTATTTGGGCGTTTTGGTGGATGATTTGGTGACGCAAGGCACCGCAGAGCCTTATCGCATGTTCACCAGTCGGGCTGAATACCGGTTGCTGCTGCGAGAAGATAATGCCGATCAGCGTTTGACTGAAATTGGTCACCAAATGGGATTAGTCGCAGAAGACCATTGGCGAGCCTGCAATGAAAAACGCGAAGCGGTTGAGCTTGAAAAGCAGCGCTTGCATGACATCTGGGTACATCCCGGCAAAGTCTCGCAGCAGGAAGTCGATACCTTGCTCGATGGGGCATTGTCTAAAGAAGCGCGTCTGGAAGATCTGTTACGTCGCCCGGATATGAATTATGAAAAATTGCTGCAAATTAAAGCCGCGCAGCCCGGGGTCACTGATCCGACAATTTCTTCACAAGTAGAAATTGAAGTGAAGTATGCGGGCTATATAACGCGCCAGCAGGAAGATATTGCGCGCGCCAGCAGAAACGAATCGATGGCGATTCCTTTGGACATTAACTATGAGAATGTTTCCGGTCTCTCCAATGAAGTCACGCAGAAATTTGCCGATCATCGACCTGGAACCATTGGTCAGGCATCGAGAATTCCTGGGGTAACACCGGCGGCAATATCGATCATGTTGATTCATTTGAAAAAACATCAACGCAAAGCCTGTGCCTGAGACGCCTCGGGAGAAATTAGTCACCGGACTAGAAAAACAGGGTATTGCATATTCACCTGAGCAGGTGGATGCGTTGATTCAGTTCATTGAGCTAATCAAGCAGTGGAATAGAATTGACAATTTAACGGCTGTCGATGATCTCGATCAAATGGTCTCGCGGCATCTTTTAGATAGTCTCACATTGCTACCGCACCTTAAGACTTCCCTGTTGGATGTCGGTTCTGGAGCAGGTTTGCCGGGCGTTCCTCTGGCGATAATGAAGCCGGAGTGTAAAATCACTCTGCTTGATGCAAGCGCCAAGCGCGTGCGTTTTTTACATCAGGCGATCAGTGCTTTGAAATTACAGCAAGTGACCGCGGTGCATGCGCGTGTTGAGCAGTTTTCGCCCGATCAGGGTTTTGATCTGATCACAAGTCGGGCGTTTTCTTCGTTAGATGAGTTTGTCAGCAGCAGTCACCGGTTGCTCGCGCCAAAGGGTCGGATCATCGCCATGAAGGGAAAATATCCCGAACAAGAGCTAGCGACGCTGAACCAACAATTGAAGTACACTGTCGAACCGATCAACCTACCCGGACTCGATGCTGAACGGCATCTCGTAACTATAGGGCGTCTCTAGAAATGTAAGCACCCCTGAGAAAAACCATGAATAGCACCTTTTTTATGCGAAAAATCGTTAAATACAACCAGTATTCGCCTCATTTTCACATAAAAAATGCACTATTCCTGATTTCCCTCAGTAGCACTTCTATTTTTAGAGACGCCCTATATACTCCACTATGAATCCCGCTTGCAAAATTCTCGCCGTCGCCAATCAAAAAGGTGGCGTTGGTAAAACCACCACCAGTGTCAATGTTGCTGCCTCGCTGGCAGCGACTAAACGCAAAGTGTTGCTGATAGATATGGATCCTCAGGGCAATGCGACGATGGGTTGTGGTGTTGACAAGCTCAACTTGGAGCTGACCGCTTGTGATGTGTTGCTTGGAGGCGCAACGCTAGATGAAGCGGTAGTCCATCTTGAAGACAGCCATTTTGACTTGTTGCCTGCTAATGGCGATTTGACGGTGGCAGAGGTTAAGCTGGTGAGCTTGTTTGGGCGGGAGTTCAAACTTAAAAAAGCCCTGGAAAAATCAGCAACGGAATACGAATACATCTTTATCGATTGTCCGCCCTCTTTGAATATGCTGACGGTCAATGCGATGGTCGCTGCACAGGGTGTGATCATTCCGATGCAATGTGAATATTATGCGCTGGAAGGTTTGAGCGCGTTAATTCGCACCATTGATGATCTTAAGGGTTCGGTCAACCCAGATTTGAAAGTGGAAGGATTGCTGCGCACCATGTTCGATCCGCGCAATAATCTTTCTAACGATGTGTCCGACCAACTGATCGAGTACTTTGGGGATCGAGTCTACAACACCATTATTCCGCGCAACGTGAGATTGGCAGAAGCACCCAGCCACGGCTTGCCGATTTTGCATTATGATCGTGGTTCGCGTGGCTCAATAGCCTATCTTGCGCTGGCTGGTGAAATGCTGCGCAAAAGCGCAGCGGCCTGAGGACAGATAATATTATGGCAAAGAAAAAACCTGGATTGGGACGCGGACTGGATGCGCTGCTGAGTTCGGCGTCACGTGGCAGTCAAAAAGAAGCCTCAGAAGACAATGCCACAGGCAATCAGATCAAAGAGATTCCCGTCGATAAAATTCAGCGCGGCCCTTATCAGCCCCGCCGAGTTTTTGATCAGGATGCTCTGGAAGAACTGGCAGAATCGATTCGTGCTCAAGGAGTGATCCAACCGATAGTGGTTAGGCCAAAAAATGATGGCTATGAATTGATCGCCGGAGAACGTCGTTGGCGAGCGGCTCAAATCGCAGAAATGCACAAGATTCCAGTCGTGATTAAAGATGTGCCCGATCAGGCTGTCGCGGCGATGTCACTGATCGAAAATATTCAGCGTGAAGATTTAAATCCACTGGAAGAATCTGAAGCATTGCAGCGGTTGATAGAAGAGTTTGGTTTAACCCATCAACTGGCAGCCGATGCGGTTGGTCGGTCAAGAGCTGCGGTAACAAACTTACTGCGGCTGTTGGAGCTGCAACCGACAACTAAAAAACTCCTCGATGAGCAAAAGCTCAATATGGGGCATGCCAGAGCGCTATTAGCACTCGAAGGTTTCGATCAGGAAACTGCGGCTCGGCATGTTTCTAGCAAGCAGTTGTCGGTTCGAGAAACAGAAAGATATATTAAATCTTTAAGTCAGCCAGCAAAAAATTCTGTGCGAGCTAAACAATCCTCTCCTGATGTTATACGGCTGGAAAAAGACCTTGGCGAAAAGCTTGGCGCAGCGGTAAAGCTCGACTATAACAATCAAGGCAAGGGGCGTTTGGTGATCACCTATAACAGTCTCGATGAACTGGATGGCATTCTCGAACATATTCAATGAGCAGCGATAAGAATTATTAATCAACTAATCGTTGACGCTGTTAACCAGTAACCTTATAATCGCCGCCGTTTCGTAGCAGCACGCCCGATGGATTCAAGTGTATTTCGGATGTTTTTGTACCAGTTCTTGCTGGTTGCAGGAGCTTCAGTCATTTTTCTCATTTCCATTGGCATTGCCCAGGTCGGTTCGGTCTGGTTTGGTGGCTTGATAGCCGCTGTAAATGTTGGGCTTCTTGTCCGTTGTGCGCGCCGCAAAACGAGACCTAATATAGATGCCGCTCAGCAAGCATTGATGGTGGCTTACAGTTGTTCAGCAACACGCTTTTTCGCTGTATCAGGCTTATTTATATTAGGCATGGGGATATTAAAACTGCATCCGCTGGCCGTGTTAATTGGGTTTATCGCCGGTCTGCTGGTTTTATTGTTTCCGCACACTAGAATATTAATACAACAGGACTGAAGTTTAAGATTATGTCGGCAGAAGGCATTACAGCATCGGAATACATTAAGCATCACTTGACCAATTTAACTTTTGGTCAACATGCCAATGGTCATTGGGGTTTAGCTCATGATGCCGCAGAAGCGAAAGAAATGGGTTTCATGGCAATCCACGTTGATACCATGTTCTGGTCACTTTTCCTTGGTGGCTTATTTCTTTGGTTGTTCTATCGCGTGGCTAAAAAAGCCGAAGCTGGGGTTCCCGGAGGCTTTCAGAATTTTGTAGAAATGATTGTTGAATTTGTTGATAGCAGCGTGAAAAGTGGCTTTAAAGGCCGCAACCCGATGGTTGCGCCAATGGCGCTGACCATTTTTGTCTGGGTCTTTTTGATGAATGTCATGGATCTGATTCCAGTTGACTGGATTCCAGTTCTGGCGCAAAAAAGTGGCCTTCACTTTATGAAGGTTGTGCCTTCGACTGATCCCAATGCAACCTTCGGCATGGCAATCGCAGTATTTATGCTGATGATTTTCTATAGCGTGAAAATCAAGAAGCCGATTGGATTCCTTAAAGAGCTGACGATGCACCCTTTTCAATCGAAAAACCCTATTTTGATGGCGTTTTTTATTCCCATTAACTTTTTGCTAGAATTTGTTTCACTGATTTCAAAGCCCCTTTCATTGTCACTACGTTTATACGGCAACATGTTTGCTGGCGAGATGATTTTTATCCTCATCGCTTTGATGTATGGCGGCGGTTGGGCGATTGGCTTGTTTGGCGGGTTCCTGCAGCTCGGCTGGGCGATTTTCCATATTCTGATTATTACCTTGCAGGCATTTATCTTTATGACTCTGACGATTGTGTATATGGATATGGCCTATGAGACGGGCGAAGAGCATTAACCTGTTCGCTGATTTAAACATTTTTAGTTTTATTTTTAGTTAATTACATTTGTTGTAAATTTTTAGGAGAAGAGAAATGACTGAAGTAACCGCAATGCTCTATATTGCTGGCGCAATCATGATGGGTTTCGGCGCATTAGGTGCTGCAATCGGTATCGGCATCTTGGGTGGACGCTTTTTAGAAGGCGCTGCTCGTCAACCAGAATTGATTCCAACTTTACGTAGTCAGTTCTTCCTGGCGATGGGTTTGACTGACGCGGTTCCAATGATTGCGGTTGGTGTGGCGTTCTATGTCATCTTCGCTGTTGCTGGCGGTTAATTGCTCCTCTTAAGTGAGTTCTTTAAGAGTGATTGTTAACCAAAGATATTAAATACAGGGCAGACAGCGTATGAACATAAATCTTACGTTAATCGGACAAACGATTACCTTCTTTCTCTTCGTGTGGTTTTGCATGAAGTTTGTGTGGCCGCCGTTGATCAACGCTTTGCAGGAACGCAAAGAAAAGATTGCCGAAGGTCTTGCAGCCGCTGATCGTGGTAAGCACGAACAGGAGCTGGCAGAGCAACGTGTAGTGGAGAAGCTCAAAGAAGCAAAAGCACAGGCATCAGAGATCCTCGGTAAAGCCGAGCGTCGCGCCAGTGAGATTGTGGAAGAGGCGAAGACTACAGCAGTAGAAGAGAGCGACCGAATCAAGGTTTCGGCACAGGCAGATATCGATCAGGAAATTAATCGCGCTAAAGAGTCGTTGCGCAAAGATGTTTCTGGTATCGCATTGGCTGGTGCTGAAAAAATTCTTGGCAGGGAAATCAACGCGGACGCACACAGTGCGGTGCTTGATGACCTGGTTGCGCAAATTTAGGGCGATCAGGTATGTCTGAGTTAATTACAGCGGCACGTCCTTACGCCCGAGCGGTGTTTGAATTTGCTCACGCGGAATCTGGGCTGGATAACTGGTCGGAACAGCTGTCATTTATGGCGACGATTGTGGTTGATCCGGCGGTGAGCAAGTTGCTGGATAATCCGAAGCTAACTAAGGAGAAGCAGGCTGAAATGTTTGCACATGTTTGTGGTGACAAGATTGACAAACATGCGATGAATCTGGTGAAGCTGCTGGCGGAAAACGGCAAGCTTAGCGTGTTGCCTGAAATAGCCGAGCTGTACGAAGAGTTTAAAGCCGAAGATGAAGGCCTGGTTGAAGCAGAAGTTGTTTCAGCGCTTGAGATCAGCGTTGATCAGGAAAAAGCCATTGCCGCTTCTCTGAAAAAACGTCTGGGTCGAGATGTCCACATTACTACCCGAATTGATGAAAGTTTGATGGGCGGAGCGATTATTCACGCTGGCGACCTGGTGATCGATGGATCGCTAACAGGTCGGCTGGCGAAAGTCACTACCGCGCTGTCACGCTAATTTAGGAAAATATTATTATGCAATTGAATCCAACTGAAATCAGTGATCTGATCAAACAACGCATCGCGGACTTTGACTCTGTTGCGGAAGCACGCACTGAAGGCACGGTCGTCAGCGTAACTGACGGTATCGTTCGTATCCACGGGCTGGCAGATGTTATGTCTGGTGAGATGATTGAGTTCCCTGGCGATACATTCGGCATGGCGCTTAATCTGGAGCGTGATTCTGTCGGTGCGGTAATCCTCGGTGATTACAAGCACATTAAAGAAGGTGACAAGGCGCAATGCACCGGTCGAATTCTAGAAGTGCCAGTTGGTGAGAATATGCTGGGTCGCGTTGTCAATTCTCTTGGAGAAGCGATTGATGGTAAGGGTTCCATTGAAGTGGAACAAACCAGTACTATTGAAAGAGCAGCGCCAGGCGTTATCGAGCGTAAATCGGTTGATGAGCCCGTTCAGACGGGTGTGAAAGCAATTGATGCGATGGTGCCCATCGGCCGAGGCCAGCGTGAGTTGATTATCGGAGATCGTCAGACAGGTAAAACGGCCGTAGCGATTGATGCGATCATTAACCAGAAAGACACGGGTGTTAAGTGTATTTATGTGGCAGTTGGTCAGAAGGCTTCATCAATTGCCAACACTGTACGCAAGCTTGAAGAGCACGATGCGCTTGATCATACGATTATCGTTGCTGCGTCTGCGTCAGACCCGGCTGCGATGCAATACATCGCGCCCTACTCCGGTTGCTCCATGGGTGAATATTTTCGTGACAAAGGCGAAAATGCACTGATTATTTATGATGACCTGACCAAACAGGCTTGGGCTTATCGTCAGGTATCATTGTTACTGCGCCGACCTCCTGGTCGCGAAGCGTATCCTGGTGATGTTTTCTACTTGCACTCACGTTTGTTGGAGCGTTCTTCGCGCGTCAATGCTGATTTCGTTGAGAAAGCGACGGGTGGAAAAGTTAAAGGTAAAACGGGTTCACTGACCGCGATGCCGATTATCGAGACGCAAGAAGGCGACGTATCTGCTTTCGTGCCGACCAATGTAATTTCGATTACTGATGGTCAGATCTTCCTCGAAAGTGATTTGTTCAATGCCGGTATACGACCAGCGATTAATGCAGGTTTATCTGTATCGCGGGTAGGTGGTGCGGCACAGACCAAAATCATTAAGAAACTCGGCGGTGGTGTTCGATTGGCGCTGGCGCAATATCGAGAGCTAGCGGCATTCTCACAGTTTGCTTCTGATCTTGACGAAGCCACGCGTAAACAGCTGGAACGTGGTGAGCGCGTCACTGAGTTGATGAAGCAGAATCAATATGCTCCGTTGTCCGTTGCTGAAATGGCTTTCTCGCTGCAAGCAGCTAACGAAGGCTATATCGATGATGTGGATGTGAAGAGCGTAGTTTCATTTGAAGGCGCGATGTTGGCCTATCTGAAATCTGAAAATGGTGATTTGATGGATAAAATCAATGAGTCTGGTGATTTTAATGATGACATTAGCGCAGCCATGAATAAGGCAATCGAAGGCTTTAAAGCCAACGGCAGCTGGTAAAAGGAGATGGCAGGCGCTAAGGAAATACGCTCACAAATCAAGAGCGTAACCAATACTCAAAAAATCACCAAAGCGATGGAAATGGTGGCGGCGAGTAAGATGCGTAAAGCGCAGGACCGTATGACGGCTTCCAAACCTTACGCGCAAAAAATACGCAATGTTATTAGCCATTTAGCTTTGGCGCACCCTGAATACAAACATCCATTTTTGATTGATCGAGAGATCAAGCGAGTAGGCTTTGTGGTGATCTCATCAGACCGTGGTTTGTGCGGCGGTTTGAATATCAACCTGTTCAAACTGGCGATGAAAGCTATGGGTGAATGGGATGAAAAAGGTGTTGCCGTAGATCTTTGCCTGATTGGTGGCAAAGCAGAATCTTTCTTTAAGCGCATCGGTAATATCAAATCGACGATCACGCAACTTGGTGATGCTCCCAGTGCTGAGAAATTAATCGGTACAGTCAAGGTCATGCTGGATGCTTATGACAATGGCGAGTTAGATGCGCTGTATTTACTGGAAAATGAGTTTGTTAACTCAATGACTCAAACACCAAAAGCAACCAAATTGATTCCGGTAGAGTCGGCAGAAGATGAAGAGCTGACCCATTACTGGGATTACATTTACGAGCCAGGTTCAAAAGAAGTTTTGGATGGCTTGTTGACTCGCTATATCGAATCACTGGTGTATCAAGGTGTGGTTGAGAATGTGGCGTGTGAAATGTCAGCACGGATGGTGGCGATGAAAGCAGCATCGGACAATGCTGGCGATATGGTTAGCGAATTACAATTGGATTACAACAAGGCTCGACAGGCTGCGATTACGCAAGAGCTGTCGGAGATTGTGAGCGGAGCGTCTGCTGTATAGCGGTCAGCTTAAAACGAATTTAGAGCAACGAATTTTTCGAAGAGGAACAACATGAGTTCTGGCAATATTGTAGAAGTCATTGGCGCAGTCGTCGATGTAGAGTTTCCACGGGATGCAGTTCCGTTGGTTTATGATGCGTTACTGGTCACCGATCAGGACGATCTGACGCTGGAAGTTCAGCAGCAGTTGGGTGATGGGATCGTGCGTACGATTGCGATGGGTGCATCAGATGGCTTAAAACGAGGCATGAATGTCAATAACACTGGCGAAGCGATTCAGGTGCCCGTTGGTGAAGAGACGCTTGGCCGCATCATGAATGTATTGGGCGAGCCGGTTGACGAAGCTGGCGATATTGGTGCCAAGAAATTGATGCCAATTCACCGTCCACCACCTGCGTACGACGAGCAAGCGGCTTCGCTAGAAATTCTCGAAACGGGCATTAAGGTTATCGACCTGATTATGCCGATTGCAAAAGGTGGCAAAATTGGACTCTTCGGTGGAGCGGGTGTTGGTAAGACCGTTACCCTGATGGAGCTGATTAATAACATCGCCAAGCAGCACTCTGGTTTATCCGTGTTTGCGGGTGTTGGTGAGCGGACTCGTGAAGGTAACGATTTCTACTACGAAATGAAAGAAGCTGGCGTACTCGATAAGGTTGCGCTGGTATATGGTCAGATGAATGAGCCTCCCGGAGCGAGATTGCGGGTTGCTCTGACTGGATTGACAATGGCGGAAGCTTTCCGTGATGAAGGTCGTGATGTCTTAATGTTTATCGACAACATTTACCGTTACACGCTGGCAGGAACTGAAGTATCAGCATTGCTGGGGCGGATGCCATCAGCGGTTGGCTATCAGCCAACACTGGCGGAAGAAATGGGCGCACTGCAAGAGCGGATCACTTCGACCAAGACCGGTTCAATCACATCCTTCCAGGCGGTTTATGTCCCTGCGGATGATTTGACCGATCCATCACCAGCAACCACCTTTGCTCACCTGGATGCGACCTTGGTACTTTCACGTCAAATTGCCGAGCTGGGCATTTATCCTGCGGTTGATCCTCTGGATTCAACTTCTCGCCAACTTGATCCCAATGTTATCGGTGAAGATCACTACAACGTTGCGCGTGAAGTGCAAGGTACCTTGCAGCGCTATAAAGAGCTGAAAGATATCATCGCGATTCTCGGTATGGACGAGCTGTCTGAAGAGGACAAGCAAGTCGTATCACGCGCACGAAAAATGCAAAGATACCTATCCCAGCCATTCTTCGTGGCAGAGACGTTCACAGGATCGCCTGGTAAATACGTGTCATTAAAAGATACCATCGCAGCATTTAAAGGCATTATTAATGGTGAATACGATGATTTGCCAGAACAAGCATTTTACATGGTAGGCACTATCGACGAAGTCGTCGAGAAGGCAAAAACCCTGACATAGGTTAGATATTATGGCGATGACAATGCATGTAGATATCGTGAGCGCGGAGCAGGAGATTTATTCCGGCACCGTTGAAGAAGTTCACGCACCTGCTGAAATGGGTAGTCTCGGTATTATGCCACGTCACTCGCCACTGGTTGCCCGACTCAAAGCAGGGGAAGTTAGGGTCAAACCGGCAGGCAAAGATGAAATGATTTCAATTTTTGTTTCGGGTGGTATCGTCGAAATACAGCCACATATTGTTACTGTTCTGGCGGATACTGGAATGCGTGCGGGGGATTTAGATGAAGCCGCCGCATTGGAAGCAAAAAAACGTGCTGAAGCGTTACTGGCTGACAAAGAGGGCAGTGTCGATTTTGTCAAAGCAAAACTAGAGCTTCTTTCATCCATTCAGCAGCTTGATATGATCCGCAAATATCGGAAAAAAGGCCGTTAGTCGACGAGTCCCCGATACCACATTAGATTTTTGTGATGAACTCTAAAAAGGTAGCCTTGTGCTACCTTTTTTTATTTTTAGCTTGGTAAGATATCTGGCTTATTACCTAGATATTACGGAACTTAGCTCAGATCTTTGTCTAAGTAACCATCTTTAAACACAACCGTACTAAACATTATGACACTGGCAGTAGTTATTCTCGCAGCGGGGCAAGGCACTCGTATGCGTTCCTCAAAGCCGAAGGTTCTGCATCAGCTTGCGGGTAAACCATTACTGCAACATGTGATTGATACGGCGAGCTTCTTGAATCCAGATGAGTTTGTTGTTGTCATCGGTCATGGCGCTGATCAGGTTCGTGAAACCATTGAGGCAGATAATCTAAGCTGGGCGATACAAGAACAACAGCTTGGTACGGGTCACGCTGTACAAATGGCGATGCCGCATCTCAGTGCTGATAAGGTTTTGATTCTTTATGGTGATGTCCCGTTAATTTCACAGTCTACACTAGAGAAGGTTATCGAAGAGGTTGTTCCGGGTAAATTAAATTTACTGACAATTAACCTTGATGATCCAGACGGTTACGGTCGTATCGTGCGTAATGCTGACAATCAGGTACAGCAAATTGTGGAACAAAAAGATGCAGATGCCACAATTTTACAAATTACGGAAGGTAACACGGGTATTTTGTGTGCCACTCGTGAAGATTTATCCAGATTCTTGAGTGACCTCAAAGATGACAACGCACAAGGCGAGTATTATCTGACCGATTGCATTGAGCGTTGCATTGACGATGGTGGTACAGTCAAAGGCTTACTCGCTAAACAAATCACGGAGGTTGCAGGCGTGAACAACAAAATTCAGCTCAACGAACTTGAGCGCAGCTATCAGCTAGAACAGGCTGAAAAATTAATGGAACAAGGTGTGACGTTCGCTGATAAAACCCGCTTTGATGTGCGTGGTTCTCTCACTGTCGGAAAAGACACCTTTATCGATTTTAACTGCCTATTTGTGGGTGATGTGGTGCTGGGGTCTGGTGTTGAAATCGGCCCTAACTGCGTAATCAGTAACTGCACAATTGGCGACAATACGGTGATACTGCCTAACTCTGTTTTGGACCGTGCGGAAATAGGTTCAGGATGCTCCATCGGACCATTCGCTAGACTACGCCCTGAAGCCGTCATTAAAGACAATGCCAAGATTGGAAACTTTGTCGAAGTTAAGAAGTCAGAAGTAGGCGAAGGCAGTAAAGTGAATCACTTGAGCTACGTGGGTGATACCAAAATTGGTACAGGTAGCAATATCGGCGCAGGCACTATTACTTGCAATTACGACGGCGTAAACAAGCATCGAACCAGCATTGGTGACGATGTTTTTGTCGGTTCAAATACTGCTTTGGTTGCCCCTATAGTGATCGAAAAAGGCGCAACAATTGGCGCAGGATCCACTATCACGCGTGATGCGCCAAGCGAAACTCTAAATCTAGGTCGAGCCAAACAAATTACGGTCGAAACCTGGAAGCGACCGAAGAAAAGAACTTAAGCATTCAATAATAACGGACTAGAAATATGTGTGGAATTGTAGGCGGTGTTGCCCAACGTGATGTTTACCCGATCCTGCTGGAAGGACTCAAGCGACTTGAATATCGCGGCTACGATTCCTCTGGACTTGCCGTTGTCGAACAAAGCGGAAGTTTGTCGCGCTACCGTCGATTGGGAAAGGTTGCAGAACTTGATGCAGCACTTAGCAACAAACCATTAAACGGCGGTCTTGGTATCGCCCATACCCGTTGGGCAACTCATGGTATTCCTAGTGAAGAAAATGCTCACCCCCATATCTGTGATCGCCGCGTTGCTGTGGTTCACAACGGTATTATTGAAAACTATGAACTATTGCGTGAGCAGCAAAAAGAGCAAGGATTCAAATTTACATCCGAGACCGATACCGAAGTCATCGTCCATCAGATCACGCTTTACTATCGTGAAAATAATGATTTGCTCAAGGCTGTACATCAGGCAACTAAAGACCTGAAAGGTGCATTTGCCCTGGCAGTGATTGCAAGTGATTTACCCGATGCTATGGTAATTGCTCGTCAAGGTAGTCCGTTGGTGATTGGGCTGGGAATCGGAGAGCACTTTGTGGCGTCGGATGTTCAAGCGTTACTGCCAGTCACACACAATTTTGTATACCTCGAAAATGGAGATTTGGGCTACATCACTCGCGATGAGTTGCAGTTATTTGATGCGGATTTAAAACCAACTGAGCGTGAGACTAAAATCTCTAAACAGAGTGATAGCTCGGTTGATCGAGGCCAATATAAGCATTTTATGCAGAAGGAGATTTTCGAGCAGCCAAACGCTGTTGCAGAAACGTTGGAGGGCAGAATCAGTGCGGACGATGTGTTGGATAATGTCTTTGGCATGCAAGCGCCACAAATTTTCGAACAGGTTAAAAATATACAGATCGTTGCCTGCGGTACCAGCTATCACGCTGGGTTATGTGCTAAATACTGGTTTGAGTCGCTCGCAAAATTAGGCTGCAATGTTGAGGTCGCCAGTGAATTTCGTTACCGTGACCCAGTAGTACCCGAAAACTGTTTATTCATAACGATCTCCCAATCTGGAGAAACAGCCGATACGCTCGCTGCACTTATGCAGGCAAAACAGAACGGTTATCTAAGTACGCTATCTATTTGTAACGTCCCCGAAAGTTCTTTGATGAGAGAATCAGAGCTCACCATGATGACCCACGCCGGACCGGAAATTGGTGTTGCCTCAACCAAAGCATTTACGACGCAACTTGTTGCATTGCTGCAGTTGGTTGTCGCTGCCGGAAAATATCACGGACTGAGCGAAAACAAGCGCCTTGAAATTATTGAAGCCTTCAATCAACTCCCCGCTGCTATCGAACAAGCGCTTGCTAAAGATGATGAAATCAAGGCAATCTGTAATGAATTCATCGATAAAAACCACGCGCTGTTTCTAGGCAGAGGAGTTGAGTATCCCATCGCAATGGAAGGCGCGCTCAAGCTTAAGGAGATCTCCTATATTCATGCCGAAGCCTATCCTGCGGGAGAACTTAAGCACGGACCATTGGCGCTGGTTGATGAGAGTATGCCGGTGATTGCTGTAGCACCGACCAATGAGTTGGTCGAAAAACTTAAATCTAATCTCGAAGAAGTCCGCGCGCGAGGCGGTAAACTCTACGTATTCGCTGAAGAGGGTAGCGGGTTTGAAGGTTCAGAAGGCGTAACTGTCATTCAGATTCCTACCGTAGCTTGTATCATTGCCCCAATCGTCAACGTGGTTTACCTGCAGCTGCTCTCGTATCACACAGCCATTTTAAAAGGCACCGATGTTGATCAGCCTAGAAACCTGGCAAAAAGTGTGACTGTCGAATAGTGCAGCAACGCTACAGATGAAAGCGGACACTTAACAACTAGCGCAACTCACTGGGGTTATTCAGATCTTTCACTGCTCCTCCTTCTAGCACTCACTTTTGAGTTAGCCATTGCTCTCCGGCGGTGAGTTGATGAGTAGGACTGTTATTTTCTTGCCAGCGACCATTTATTTCCAGCACGCTATTTATTTCTGATGCTATTCCCCAGTCGGGACGCTTAGCGGGGGCTAGCCTGTATTGCCATGAAACATCATAGCGGCCTCTGTCTTTACGCTCGCTCAGACCCAACTGATATAAAGCATTTACATCTATTTCATTTCGTCCCTTAAATTGCGTATAAACAAAACCAGCCGCAGCAGCGTCTCTTTCCTTTTCTGTAGGAATAAAAACCCACCCTCAAAAATCAGTTTAACCTCTACCGTCAGTTTCAGATCAGAAATAGGTGACGGGTTCATATTCTTGCCGAAGTTTGTAAAAACCTAAATTGATAGTATGCTCAGTGAATAGAGAATATATTCACGAGGTAGTAGAAATCATGCCAAAAGCACCAGTTACAATTGCAGAAACAACTGACAGTGAGCCAATAATCAGTATTATTGATGATGCTCTGAGATCCCTCCATATCTCTGGTAGCCTGCTTCTACGGGATAGCTTCGTCATGCCCTGGTCAATTTATTTACCGGATAGTTTGGCATTGGCTAAGTTACTGAACGCAGGACAAGACAAGCATGTAGTGGTATTCCATCTGGTTGAATTTGGTCAGTGCACCATCAAACCGAAACGGGGTAGAGACATCCATCTTAAAGCCGGTGAGATGGTGATCAATTTTGGGGGAGCGGCACATCAACTCATTCAGGGTACGCCTAATAAGGTGCAGTCAATAGAGGCGCTACTGGCAGATGGCCCAAATATATCGGGGTTTGATGGTCGTACCGGAGCGGAAGGTGCGGCTTTGCTCAGTGGTGTATTTATGTTGCAGCACACACGGTTTAACCCATTATATGAGTCATTACCGCCTTTTATGCACATCCGTTTATCACAGCCGGGA
>CAZUAW010000011.1:10188-21723 GCA_964618535.1 uncultured Thiotrichales bacterium | reverse complement strand
AAACAATATATTAAGCGAGATTCTCATGAATTCATGCAATATCCGGGCTAGACCTCTACAGTTTAACCACTAGCTCTCTATATTACTTGCAAACAGATTAAACAGAAGTACAAAAAATGCCACCAAAACACAGATCAAGTAGAAAAAAATTACCCGTCTACTCAATTATACCTTTCTTTGGTTTGCTGGTATTTGGACTACTCAACTACAGCCTCGCCCCTCCTGGTGAACTGCATACTTTCCAAGACAGTAATATTCTACTCTCGATAATTCGTGCAAGTTTTTATCTGGTCGCTGGATTGTTTTTTATTACAAACCTAAAGAAAAATACTTCATGGCTAGTGAGACGATTCGAACTCATGGCCTGTGTGGTTTTTGTATTAGCTTCTGTAACTTGGACCTCACATGCTGACAGGCTAATGATTGGAGCACTGCACTTAATTGGTAGCATTATCGCGGCCTACGTTGCAGCCCTTTATTTCAGCCAAAAGGAAAACAAACACAATACCTACCATTATTTATCCATCTTTTTTGGGATCTTTGCAATTGCATCATTTATTGCTTCTGTCGGACTCCCCGCCTTTGGCACACAATATTTTGAATGGGAAAATGTCACTCGCTGGCGCGGTGTTACAACTAACGCAAATATGCTGGGTATGGCATGTTTATTTGGAATATGGTCGTCACTCGCAGCTTTTTTTCTCACCGATATCAAGAAACGAAAAATTATTTATTCGATTTTCATAGTACTAGCAGCCATAAATCTTTGGGGATCAGACAGTAAGACCTCTTTAATTACGATTGTCGTTTCGGTATTGGTTTTCGTATTTATCAATTCGGTCGCCGGAGGCAGTAATGTTTCGAGACAGAAAAAAGGTCTTTTTGCTGCCTATGCATTCGTCTTGCTAGGAATAGTAATTTCACTGTTATTTGCAGATAAGTTCGTAGCCACTGACATGATTGAGTCTATGGGTCGTGGCAGTGATCTTTCCGGTAGAGACACACTGTGGGCAGATGCCATTATAATGATTAAAGAAAGCCCGATTGTCGGATGGAGCTTTGACGGCAGAGCAACTGCCTATGATTTTATCCCTCAGCTAGTTAATCACTACCATAACGGATATCTCGATTTAGCCGTGCGGGGTGGGTTTATCGGCCTATTTGTATTTCTATACTTCATATTCAAACATCTTAAAATTGTCACTAAGCTTTCAACCATTGATACCCACTATTTCTCACCTATTTTGGCTATCACACTGGGATTTCTTGTTTACAACATTACCGAAGTGACGCTGGCTTCCTTTGATAGTATTTTCTGGATAGTGATTTTATTTACTTATTTTATTGCGGAACGAGAAATCAGAAATCTCCGCATCAAAAATCGACGTAAAAAGAAACGTAAAAAGTTTGTCCATGCGCCAAAAGTCCACAAGAAAAAGCCTGTTCTTAGTGACTCATTTTAAGAAACTTGTAATTTATCTGGATATCCAAATTCGTTATACTCGAAACACTTAAATCCATGCGTATGGAGTACTGGATACTCTTGCAATGCAGAAACAGCTCATTATGAGTGCAAGATACGGGTAAAATAATTTACAGAACATTCCATAAGACAGATACATTTTATAGGGCATTTCTAATAATAGAAGTGTGATTTAGGGAATGCAGTAAATAGTGCATTTTCCACCCAAAAATGAGAAGAACAGTGTGCTATTTGACGAGTTTTTGGGTGGAAAAGGTGCTGTTTAATGCGTTCCATCAATCGTGATTCTATTATTAGAGATGCCCTATAGCCTACCATTACTACTTGAATTTTTTCACTATGATACGAAACATCACAGCTCCCGTACTTTTTTTATTTTCAGTCATTCTATTCGCAAGCGCAATATTCGCATCACCTTTAAATGCCGCCACGCAAACTGATAAAAAGACTACGCCGTATCGAGCAATAGTTTTTTGGCCGGAAGGCGTTAAAAGTACTGAAGACTTTCTGGATAATTTCGAGATATTTGTTCGCAACGGCCTTGTACCTCAAGGAATCAATACCATCGTATTTGATATGCATTGGAACAACTATCAATTCACCAGTGTTCCAGAACTCAATCAACTTGGAAGAATGCCTCGCAGCAATTTCAAAAAATCAGATGCGAAAAAAATGGTTGAGATATGTAAAACCTACAACATTAATGTGATGGTAGGAATGAATTTCCTAACGCATCAAAATTATGGACAGTTACTCAAAGCTTTTCCGGAGTACACGTGGCCAGGCACCGACAACCTATGGGACCCACTAAACCCAGAAGTCAACAAGGTTGTATTCAAAATGGTGGATGAGCTTATTGATGCCTTTTCTCCTGTCGCTTTCCACATTGGTATGGATGAAGGCTGGGGGTTTGACGCTGACAAGCTTCCATCTAATGACGCTTTAAAATTGTCCAACAGTCAACTTCTTGCAAGATCTATTAACGAATATCACGATCATATTGTCAAGAAACGAGGCATTGAAATGATGATGTGGTCAGACATGTTGGAAGGTCGCCACAAAGACATCCAGGTCGGGCAAGCACTAGATTTGATACCGAAAGATATCATCATGGTCAGTTGGAATTACACCCGAAATTCTAATTATCCTTGGCCCAAAATATTTAAAGATAAAGGCTTTAGAGTCATCGTTTCACCTTTCAAAGACTTGCTCGCAGCAGAACTATTTCTTAAGCAAGCTAAACGAGACAGCGGTGAAAATTTATTAGGGGTGTTATATACAACCTGGACGCCTCATGTGGTCACAGACCTCTCTGACGCCTTGATAGGAAAAGCCAATAAAGCCAGGCTCGATCCTGAAATGGTAGAAGTTGCTAAAACATTGGCAGCGACAATATACCTGTTCAAGTAAAAACTAAAACTATACTCAATATGGCTATCTCAAATAACAAACCGACCCACACCAGAATCATCTCTTTTCTCTCAAAAAATGACTGGATTTTAACAGCACTAATCCTATTGGTCGCCTTACTAATGATAATACCCAATATTAGTGGAGGCATTTGGGAAGATGAATTCATCACCTACAAAGAAGCCGTTCTTGGTGATCCCGTAGCGCTGACAGGAAAACCTGCAACCCTTCTTGATGTGCAACCCATGCTAGCTCGGTTAGGTCATCATCTTGTAGGAGAAGCCTGGGGTATCCGCTTACCCAGTATTCTGTTTGGATTAGGAACCATTTTTTTCGTTGGATTACTGGCGAATGATCTATTTGGAAAAGAAGTAAAATTTCTTGCCATGATCATTGCTACTTTTTCCCCTCTGCTCATAGAGTTTAGTGGAGAGGGGCGTCCATACACCGCTCTGGCTTTTTGGGGGATTGCATTTTTATACATGCTCAACCGCCAGATGATGAAGGAAACTATCAGCACCTCCGCATCTCTTGTTGTAATCTCAGTTTTTGGTCTACTGACTCGCCTCACGTTCCTTGGACAACTTGCTATAGGAGCGGTCTTTTACCTATTAAAGAAAAGAAAACTAAGCAAATACTCAATTGCAATCATTATAATTGTCATTCCTTTTGTCATTCGGTCTTTAATGGAGGTATTTGCGTACGACACGATATCCACCAAACTAAACGATACAGGTCAACCCGTAGAACTTATAAATTTCACAATACGCACCCTGTTTTCATTTACCTTTGGCTATAACACCTTTCAAATCCCAGATTTATCGATGTCGCGTAACATTCCGATTCAGCAACTTGTTAGTGATAACCTTTTGACATTCTCCTCTATTGCGCTTATTGCGTTAGGGTTTTTTGTCGGGTTTTTCATGCTGATTAAAAAGCAGCCGAAAAATACCGCTCTGCTTCTTACCTATATTTTAGTGCCATCTGCATTTACTTTTTTAGTAGCGCAGACCGGATACACCGTTATTCGAGAGAAATTTCTTATTGCAGCATTAGGTGCATATCTAATATTAATCGCAGCGATGTTTAGAGAACTTTTTCGTTTTAAATCAGGTTACTTAGTTGGCGCTGCGTATGTACTTGTTATCGGATTAGGTTTTTATAATTTCTATTTCCATGCGGACACTCATAGCCGCAGAATGATGATCCCCGAACTCAACAGTAAAGTTTTAAAAAATATCAGTGAAAATGACATATTAGTATCCTATACCTCACTATACCAAGAACCCGATTACTATACCGTTGCTAACAAACACAGCCTATCAGTCATCGTGTATGACAAGGCAACCGACAATCATGGATTCACGCGCATCAGTGAACAAATATTAAACGATTCGACGGGAAACAAGATATTTTTGATAGACGACACGACAAAACGACATTTAAAAGACACCAATGCGATTATAATTAATTCTTTCAAATCAAAGCGCGAGTGGAAAAGAACAAAGTTTGGAAGAAATTTATCACTCTATGTATTTGAATAACAGTAATTCAAGGTAGTGGTTCTCATCATCAGTATGAGCGCTTAGACTATCAAAAAGAACTAACACACCCAATTCTTCCTATATTAATCGTTGCATATATTTTCGCAGTATCGCGTAGGTTGAGCAAAGCTACCGCATCCTGCTAACGCTCCTTACCTATATAGTACCCCAAGAAATCCGTGGTAATAACATTTGATGATGGTTATCTTGATAATTTAACATTGGCAGCGCCAATATTAAAAAAGCACGAACTACCCGCAACGGTTTTTATATGTACAGGGTATGTTGAACGTGGCGAGTCTCAATGGATAGATGAAATATACAATATTTTCTCTTTTCGAAGACACCATCAATTACAAGTTGATAATCAAACTTTTGACTTGCTTAATCGAGAATCTTTACAACAAGCATACGATTTCATAAAAAGTATATTAATGGATGCTAACTACGATACCCGTAAGTCACTTCTTAAAAATATAAATGAACAATTAGACCCAGACTTACTACACTCACCTAGATTGACCTTAAATTGGAAAGAGATCCAAGAACTCAAAGCACACTTCCCTTTAATAGAAATTGGATTACACACTCGGGATCACTTGAATCTGACTGTCTTAAGTAAAAAAGAAGTCAAAGACGAAATAAGCCGGTGTCAGAAAGATTACGAGTCAGCCTTAGGATCCAAAGCAAAATATTTCTCATACCCCTATGGTCTACACAATGCATTTATTCGTGAAACCACTAAGGAACTCGGCCTGGAGTCTTCACTAGCGGTATACCCAGTTGACTTGGTTAGCCATACATCGGATTTGATGTCCATTCCGCGTCTTACGGCCAACAATTCTCTTCTAGACATAAAATTATGGATGAGCGGCGCTTTTCCCGCTCTTAGTATTAAATTATTTGGCCGTGCTTACGGTTGATAACAGAGTTTATAAATCATGAAAATAAGAACTATATCAGCCCAAGAAATTGATGAAGGAATTCGCGAAAAATGGTGCGAAATACAAAAAACAAACCCAAGCCTAGCCAACCCTTATTTCAGTGTCGAATATACAGAAACTGTTGCTTCAGTCAGAAATGATATTTATCTGGGTATTATGGAAGAAGGATCCGAACTGCTTGGGTTTTTCCCATTTCAGCTTAGAAAAAATCATTTTGCTGAACCCGTCGGGGGCAGAATGTCAGATTATCAAGGGATGATTGTCCCCCCAAATACAAATCTGGATATCTTTAATATTTTACGCGGCTGCAATTTGAAGAGGTGGGATTTTGATCACCTTCTTTTAGATCAAAAACCTACAGGATCTTTCCACTACCAAAACGATATTTCACTCACAATGGATATCAGCGAAGGATTCGATAACTATCTAAAAATGAAACGATCATCAGGCTCTAAACGCCTGATGCAGTTCCAAAGAAAAGGAAGAAAATTAGAGAGAGAAGTCGGGCCGCTTAGATTTGAAACATATTCTGAAAGTGAAGTTGCTTTTCAGCAGGTTATCGATTGGAAACGGGACCAGTGCGTACGTACAGGAGCACCAGATTTTCTAGGTTGGGACTGGACTCGATCTATGTTGGAACAAATATGGACAATTAAATCCAACGATCTAACCGGTATGCTTTCTGTTCTATACGCTGGAGATGAGATTGTAGCGGCTCATTTTGGAATGCGATCATCAACTGTGTGTCATTGGTGGTTCCCCACCTACAACCCAAAATTTTCGAAATATTCTCCAGGAGGTCTTTTGTTACTTAACCTGGCTGAATCAATGGCAGATGAAGGACTGTCACTAATTGATTTGGGAAAAGGCAAAGAAGTCTATAAACCCAGCTTCTCAACAGGTGGAATTAAAATGAGTGAAGGTAGCATTATGCGACCCTCACCTATAGCAATTTTGCATAAGACCAGGCTAGATTCAAAACGTTTTTTACGTGAATCCCCATACACTTCAGTACTGAAAACACCTTTAAGAGGAATACGAAAACTTATTAAAGCGTCCTGACTTATTTTTGCTCTTCATAAATACTGGCTCAGATTCTTAGGAACTCAACATTAGTCGATTATGCCAATAATATAGGGCTCATAAGTAGAGGATTTCAACTGAACAACTTTACGCTAATGAAGATTTAACTGCTGCTATTTGATGTTCAGCTTCCTTTGTTAGCTCAGCCCTTAAGGTTGAAACTCGCCCGGACCATTTATCATAATCTGATAACGCCTCACTAATTCCATCGGTAATCGACTTAGCAGAATTATCGACATAAATTGGATTATCCTGATACAAACGTCGAGTTGTACTGATATCTGAAACAACTAAAGGAATCCCAAGAGATATCGCTTCTGAGGCACCGCTCGGCTGAGTACCTTCTCGAGTAGTTAATACGATAGCAACATTGGCATTCGCATACAGGGCGTTAAAATCTGGCTCATCCAAAAACCCGGTAAAACGAATATTACCAGGCGCTTTGGAACGCAACTCTTCTGGGAGTCTTTCAAAAAACCAGGTGAGCACTACCAGTGTATCGGGCAAGGCGCGCGCGGCGTCAAACAGCTCTTCCAACGGCTCATCCTCTGCCATACTTCCCGGAACCAATGCATAGTCTTCCTTCAAAGAAATGCCGGCAACTTCTTTAATTCCATCTGGCACATTCAATGTTGGTAAAGGGTCTCTTAAAATTTGAGATGAAATATTATGTCTATCTGCATGTGCTTTTACATCATCATTGTGTACTACCACTACTGCGGATCTTCTTAGCAAAAACTTAGCTAATGGCCAGTGAATATTATGCGCATCGTACAACATAGTATTATGACAATCTGAAACATAACGACAACGACTGAACATCCCGTAGAAAGCTGCAACATATAATAATGGTGTAGGTGCCAGCTGAATAATAATAAAATCAGGTTTGTGCTTGATTAAATCTTTAAGCGTTGCAGCACCTTTAGCAAACCACGACATTAAGCGAAACATTTTACCGCGCTCACCCCAATCAAAATGATAATAGCAAGCCTTTAAATCAAACGAAGTCGCAAGCGACTGGGCGCGTCGTTGAAAGGGTACCCACGCGATATAAAGATTTGTATGTTTAGAAGACATTGGCATTCCGTTACTCTTAGTTAAATTTTGTTTTATTTGTTTAAATTAGAAGCTTCTGGCTTCGAATTAAAAATTATTTCAGTTTGAACTGACGGTAATTAGGATGATTTGAAATAGCAATCATTTCTTGATCTCCCCTGCTATCACCATACGCATAGATATCTTTGTAATCTTCCAAAGAGTATTTGTTAGTGATTCTGTTCACTTTCTCCTGACCATAACAATTTCTGGTAGAGAATTTACCTGTAACTTCTCCATTCTTGATTTCCAGCTTAGTACCAATTAACTCGTATTTATTATTGTCACACCACAACTGCAACCAAGATTCTATCGATGCCGAGACAACAACAACTTTGTGTCCTTGATCTTGATGCCACTTCAGTTTTTCCCTAGCATCAGGTCGAACAATACAATCTATTCCATTTTGGGAATAGCTATCCGCTGATTTTTTAAAATCATCAATCCTCCACCCTTTGAAGTAGTGCGCAATAAATTTTTCTTTGGCGTCATGATTGGATAGGAGTTTTAATTTGTAGGCCAGCAATATCGGCATCATGCTAAGGACGCCCATATAAAACCGGGGAATTCCAAGCGTTTCTTTAAGAAAGCAAGCCAGACTATCTTGACTGGTGATAGTGCCGTCAAAATCAAAAAACGCAATCGTCGATTTTTGATCTGTATGGTTTGTGATTAATTCAGACAAGGCTAAATACTCAGCCGTTTAAACAGGAACTCTGGAATTGAAGTAATAATCTTCATGACCCAGCGCCAGTGCCATTTGGTGAAAATAACATTTTTCTTTGCCTGTTGCGCTTTGAAAATATCATTGGCAACTTCTTCAGGCTCAGCTGTCAATGCGCCAGGCAAATCCATACCAGCCGTCATTGCTGTATTTACAAACCCTGGTTTTACCGTCAATACTTGAACATTATGCTCATAAAGCCGATTTCTTAACCCTGACAAATAAGTCGCCAGTGCACCTTTGGCTGATCCATAGATATAATTAGATTTTCTCCCTCGGTCTCCTGCGACAGAACCGACGCCTACAATAAATCCTTCACCTTTATGCTCAAAATCATTGGCGACAATATTGGTCAGGCTCACTAAGCCTGTATAATTCGTATCAATAATTCTCTGACTTTCTTCAAAATCTGTTTGAGCTTTATCCTGATCGCCAAGGTATCCAGCAACCAATATCAAACCTACCGGTTTCTCAGCCAATCCTTCATAGAAGGACTCGTGACTTGAATAATCTATAACATCAAAATCCATGCATTCAACATTAATTTTATGGCGGATTTTTAGATCTGTGGCAAAACTTTCCTGCTGCGTTGAATTTCGAGCTGCAAGGTATAGGTTAAATCCAGCTTGTGCATATTGTTCAGCAAGTGCTTTTGCGATATCGCTTTTAGAGCCGATAATTAATACGTAACCCATATTAAAGTCCCAGTCGGTTGGATTGAACAGAGTTAAAGTGTTGGTTCATTTGATGTTTTTCTCGTAGCGCTCGAAACTGGTCGATTTTATCGTAACCCTTTTCAAAGTTTGATTTAGAAATACGGCCATCTTTTGCTAGATAAATACGTCCACCGTATTCGACAACGATATCATCCAATTTATCGAGCAGTTCAAACACACCTGCCTCAACTTTAAAATCTAGAGCTAGGGTGTAGCCTTTCTTTGGGAATGAAAGCCAGTTTTTGTTGCCTTCGCCAAACAGCTTCAGCACCGCTAAAAACGATCCCTTTCCTGAGTCTGCAATTTGCTGCAAGATTTTCGTCAGACCAACTTCACTGGATTCCAGTGGCAATACAAATTGGTACTGAGTGAAGCCTTTTCGACCATAGATTCGATTCCAATTGGTAATCGAGTCCAGCGGGTAAAAGAATGGATCGATACCAATCTGATTGCGCAACTTTGACTTGCGAACCTTGCCATAATAGAGCGCATTAAACGCTTTAACTGTGTAATTATTCAGCGTTTTAGAAGGCAGTTCAATGGGCATATTGAGCTTGGAAGAACCTGCATAATCCAGCCCCCCACCTTCAGCATGCTCACCCAGCATCAGCAAGCAACGGCCCAACTGATCACCTTTTGCCATGCAATCAATCCATGCAACCGAATACGTTGCATCGGCATAGTCATCAAACGCTGCGAATGTCTCTGCGAGATTTTTGGTTTTAATGGTGGTTTGATTAATTTGCGCAGATTTAATGGGCTGTAGGTGTAATTTCACATTCAGGATGACACCGGTCAAACCCATCCCACCACAGGTTGCCTGGAATAATTCGACATTCTTAGTTTTAGAACAGGTTTTAGTCACACCGCTTGGCAACATCAACGTGAACTCGACGAGAGAATTGCTGAAGGCTCCTACCAAGTGATGGTTTTTGCCATGAACATCACTGGCAATAGCACCACCGACAGTGACAAATTTTGTCCCGGGTGTCGCAACTAGAAACCAGCCACGCGGAACAAACACATCTAAAATTTCAGACAGCAGCAGCCCTGATTCGCAATGCAAAATACCTGTATTCTCATCAAACCCTTTGATATACCGGTGAGGCTTCATATAGATCAGCTCTTCATTGAGCGCACTATCACCATAGCTACGGCCATTACCGTAGGGGATTTGCTGTTTATATTGGCTGATTAATACCTGTAAATCTTCGGGCTGACTGAACTCATGAACAGTGTTCGGCACTTTCGGGTATCGACCCCAGCTTTGGAAGTTTTGGTGTTTCACTGTGTCTTAGTCCCTTAAATGCTCGTCTGATGGTGTGCCCAGATTCTCTGGCACTGTAATAGTGCCAAAAACGTCGAGCTATAAATATAGAATCCAGAAAAAGACAGCGACCCAACCTACTAGATTCAATTGAGTAAACCGATCTTTTAGCAAAACTTTTGTTGGAGAACCACTGGCCTCTTCAACATAAGATATTTGCAAATAGCGCAAGATACCAACGATTACGAACAATGATGTCAAATAAAGTAACTCTCCATTTTCACGAAGACTGATCGCTGTCGAATTGGTATAGAGAATATAAGAAACAATCACCACTGCCGCCATGATTGCCATTGCCGTATCGAGAAATTTTAGGTTATACCCATCAATCACTTTACGCATTTTCTTACCTGTATCCCTATAGATCAGGATATCGTCACGCCGCTTTGCCAGCGCCATAAATAATGCGAGTAGAAACGTCATGATGACAATCCACATCGAAAGCGGTACATCGGTGACCACTGAGCCAACAAAGATTCTTAGGATAAAACCGATGGAAATGATCGTAATATCCAGTATCGCAATGTGTTTCAAGCGATAGCTATACGCAAAATTCATCACCACGTAGGCCGCCATAATCAATCCAGCCTGTGGTGATAATGCAGTCATAAGCAAACCAGAAATCACAAATAGCGACACCGCTACTACCATTGCTACCCTGGGCGTAACGGCTCCTGAAGCAAGCGGTCGCGTACATTTTTTGGGATGTTGCCTGTCTTCCTCGATATCCAGATAATCGTTAAAAATATAGATACCACTGGCCGCAAGAGAAAATGCGATGAATGCAACAAACGCCTTCATTAGCAAATCAGTTTCAGTAAACTGCAAGTCGAAGAATAAAGGTGTGAAAATAAACAGATTTTTCACGTACTGATGGGGTCTCATCAGCTTGAGGATTTGTCCGAAGTCTACTGACTTACTCATAGTTGAAGTGTTCATGCTAAATAATTGATTGAGTAATAATTGATTAGGTCGATAGTTTGAGCCGCAATGCAGCCGAAATAGTGAAGTTCATCGCTTAACGACACAAAATCGTAACAAACAGACTTTTCTCTCACAATGAGAGAATAGCAACAGTGTGACACTCATCCAGACTTAACCTTGAGGAACAGCCTTGGTTCTCACCCATAATCCTAGAAAAATCAATATGTTGCCAAAGGTTAGTATAGTGTCTGGACAGACCTCTGCTGCGAATGACTGGAAGAAGAT
>CAZUAW010000011.1:0-10088 GCA_964618535.1 uncultured Thiotrichales bacterium | reverse complement strand
CAAAGGTTAGTATAGTGTCTGGACAGACCTCTGCTGCGAATGACTGGAAGAAGATAAAAAACTCCCTCAAAATCAGATATTCTACGCATCCACGACTGAACAGGAACCAGTATGTCAAAATCCGCAGAACTTTTCGCTCAAGCCCAAAAGGTCATTCCCGGTGGCGTCAATTCCCCCGTTCGTGCATTCAATGGTGTTGGCGGCGATCCGGTATTCATCGAACGTGCTGAAGGTGCCTATTTATATGATGTCGATGGCAAACGGTATATCGACTATGTTGGCTCCTGGGGGCCAATGATTACAGGGCATGCGCATCCTGAAATCATTGATGCGGTTAAACAGGCAGCAGATAATGGACTGAGTTTTGGCGCGCCCACTGAGCTTGAAGTGACCATGGCCAGCAATGTCTGCGATCTGTTGCCTGGCATGGAAATGGTACGCATGGTGAGTTCAGGCACCGAAGCCACCATGAGCGCGATCCGCCTTGCACGAGGCGCAACTGGCCGCGATAAAATCGTCAAATTTGAAGGCTGCTATCACGGCCATGGCGATTCACTGTTGGTGAAAGCGGGATCTGGTGCGTTGACGCTAGGGGTGCCGAGTTCTCCAGGCATTCCTGCATCGCTGGCTGAACACACGTTAACCGTCGAATTCAACAATCTCGAACAAGTGGAACAGCTGTTTGCTGAAGTTGGCGATCAAATAGCCTGCCTGATCGTCGAACCTGTCGCGGGCAATATGAATTGCATACCACCCGTCGATGGCTTCCTGCAAGGCTTACGCGATGTCTGCGATCAGCACCAAAGCCTGCTCATTTTTGATGAAGTCATGACCGGCTTCCGTGTTGCGCTCGGTGGCGCTCAAACGCTCTATGGCATCACGCCTGATCTCACCACTTTAGGGAAAGTCATTGGCGCAGGCATGCCGGTTGGCGCATTCGGTGGCAAGCGGGAAATTATGGAACAACTGGCACCCATCGGGCCGGTCTATCAAGCAGGTACATTGTCTGGCAACCCCATCGCCATGACAGCCGGACTTAAAAATCTGGAAATCATCTCGCAGCCCGGTTTTTACGAAGCGCTGACTGCGCAAGCCGCCAAACTCCTTAGTGGCCTGCAAACCATCGCTGATGAAGCAAAAGTACCCTTTACCACCTCACAAGTCGGCGGCATGTTTGGTCTGTTTTTCACCGATGCGGATAAAGTCACCAGCTTCGCTCAAGCCACCCACTGTGATGTAGAGCGATTCAAACAGTTCTTCCACGGGATGCTCGATCGCGGCATCAATCTCGCCCCTTCAGCGTACGAGGCAGGGTTTATTTCCAGCGCACACAGTGATGAAGATATCGAAGCAACACTCAAAGCTGCTGCCGCTGTATTCGCACAATTGTAAAGCGGGTCGCTAATGCTGGCGCTGGGAATAGATTTTGGAACCTCAGGTACCCGCGCCTGCATCATTGACGCTCAGGGCAACGAACTTGCGACAAGCTCGGTATCCGGTGACAGCACACATTCCCCCCAAACCGGCTGGCAGGAACAAACACCTGAATCGTGGTGGCAATCTCTCACCACAGTCATCAAGCAACTGCCGCAATCACTGCGCGCTGACATCAGCAGCATCGCCATTGATGGCACCTCGGGTAGCGTTCTTCTCTGTGATGGCCAAGGAAAACCGACGACACCCGCGCTGATGTATCACGATACGCGAGCCACACAACAAGCTGAGCAGATTAAAGCCTTCGCTCCCAAAACCAGCGGCGCACAAGGCGTTTCATCCAGCCTCGCAAAATGGCTGTGGCTACATCAATCAACCGGTAACAACCCTGCCCTTCGCCCGCTGCATCAAGCTGACTGGATCGCCAATCGCCTCTGCAATCAATTTGGCATCAGCGACTACAACAACGTCCTCAAGCTAGGCTACGATCCAGTCAACGAAGTCTGGCCGGAATGGTTAACGCAACTCAAGCTACCGCTAAAACAACTGCCTAAAGTCATCGCGCCAGGCGATGAAATGGGCACCATCGATTCAAGCATCGCAAAAGCACTCGGCCTATCCAACTCCGTTAGCATTCGAGCAGGCAGCACCGACAGCATCGCCGCCTTCATCGCCACCGGCGCTAACAATAGTGGCGATGCAGTCACCTCGCTCGGTAGCACACTGGTGACAAAAGTCATCTCAGAGCAGCCCATTTTCTCTGCAAAATATGGCGTCTATAGTCATAAATTTGGAAACCGCTGGTTAGCCGGTGGTGCTTCCAATTCGGGCGGAGCCGCCTTACTGAAACATTTCAGCATCGAAGAAATCAGAGACCTATCCTCAAAAATCAATCCTGAGAAACCTACCGGACTGAACTACTACCCACTCCCCGAAAAAGGCGAACGCTTTCCCATTAATGATCCCGATATGCAAACGCGGCTGAACCCAAACCTCTCCAATCAACCTGTTCGCTTCTTACAGGGACTGCTGGAAGGCATCGCCAACATCGAAAAACTCGCCTATCAAAGACTGCACCAACTCGGCGCACCACAACCAAAGCAAATCTATACAGCAGGCGGCGGTGCAGCCAATCAGCCCTGGCAACTTATTCGGCAAGGCCTACTTCCCTGCCCCATCATTAAGTCAAAACATTCTGAAGCAGCTTACGGCGCTGCCCTCATTGCCGTAACGAAACCATAGATGATTGGTGATCACTCGTTAATTCTATGGTATTCAGGTTTTCATCCACTTTTTTGGAAAAACTTGTTATTAATTTTGCGTTCTACAGCAATGCAGCTCTACTACAAATGATGCCGTCTTCATCCGCGTACACGTAGTTTCCTGGTTGAAAATGCATCCCAGCGAAAGCCACAGCAACATCTACGCTTCCTTCACCTTTTTTTAGGCTTTTAACTGGCATTGTGCCCAGTGCTTTAATACCGAGCTGCATGGTCGAGATTTCTACTGAATCGCGAATATAGCCGTTCATTATGATGCCTGACCAACCGTTATCAACGGCCTTTTTGGCAAGCATATCTCCGAGCATTGCACAGCGTTGAGATGCGCCGGCGTTAACGACTAGAACACAACCGTCTCCTTCGCTTGAAACCATCTCCCTGACTTTTGAATTATCTTCAAAACACTGGACTGTACGAACTTTGCCGCTAAATTGTGTTAATCCGCCAAAGTCTGAAAACACTGGCTGACTGATTTGTAGCGTTCCACTGTCATAATGCGCATCGCATAAATCTGCTGTTTTAAACATATTCCTTTACCCCATGTTATTGATTAAATCTTATTTCTTTTGAATACGGAAATACATGTGAGTAATTCCCGTTGAAAATATCCCGCTGCACAGACTTCCAGTAATTAACATCCAGCAAATTAGCATGATGTCTTAAGAATAGTTTACGTAACTTTGGTTTACCGAATAAAAATGGCAAAAACTCCTCTGGAAAAATATCCTTTGGGCCAATCGAATACCACGGCTCAGCCGCCATTTCAATCGTTAAATACAACCAGTATTCGCCTCATTTTTGCATAAAAAATGCACTATTCCTGATTTCCCTCAGAAGCACTTCTATTTTTAGAGGCACCCAGCATTGATTTTATTGATATCTCAGATGATGCTTTTTTCAACTAAACCACCAAAATATGACTGACACTAATCAAAACATTAGAGTTTGCAGTACCATTTCAATGCAGGCAGGGTGCTTTTCGTTATGCCTGAAAAACTAGATCTTGCGGTCAAAAAAATATGAAAACTTGCAATTTACTCAAAGAATTACGCACCTTTTGCGCCACCAAAGAGGCGGGCAGTATGAGCAAAGCGGCAGAGATTTTATACACCAGCCAGCCAACTGTCTCGCTGCAAATTAAAACGCTGGAAGAGCAGCTGGAAGTACAGCTATTTGAGCGCCACGGTCCCAAGCTGATCATCACCACGGAAGGGGAAATTCTCTACAATATTGTGCAGCCACTGGTGCTAGGCATCGACCACGTCAAGGATACCTTCAAGTCTCATTACAGCGACCTTTCCAGCGGAGAACTTACCATCGCGGCGGAAGAGTCCACCATCCTTTACACCTTGCCTGGCCCCATTCAGGCATTCGTTGAGCAATATCCTGGCATCCGCTTGAAAATAGCGAACGTCTCGGGGGGCGATGGCTACAAAATGCTCACCGCCGAGGAAGCTGATATTTCAATTAGCTCTTTGCTCACTGTGCCAGACGATGTTGAATATCATCCTTTTGTTTCCTACGCGCCTGTTTTGATTACACCGCGAGGGCACCCTCTTTCTAAACTTAAACAAGTCACTTTAGAGGATATTGGCAACTACGGATTGGTATTACCTTCCAGCCAATTTAGCAGCTGGCGGATGGTAAAAATGGTGTTTGCGCTAAATGGCGTGAATTATAAAATCGTGCTCGAAACCGGTGGTTGGGAAATTGTTAAACGCTATGTTTCAATTGGTTTGGGCATTTCAATTCTCACCCGAATTTGCCTGACTGACGCAGACCAAGCGCGATTCGAGATTATCCCGATTGATGAATATTTTCCGAGCCGTAAATATGGCTCGGTGGTACGTAAAGGCAAGCCCCTTTCCGCACCCGCCACAAAATTCATAGAAATTCTCCATCAGCAATTTCAGTCACCGGTCGTTAGCGTTACAGCTACTTCTTAAGCTGACTCACATCTCGGATAGCACCTCGGGATGCAGAGGTTGCCATCGCTGCATAAGCTTGCAGCGCAGGGCTGACGGTGCGATCCCGATTCACAGGCAGCCAGGCTTGATCACCTTTGCTATCCATCGCCGCACGTCGATCATTTAAGTCATCATCACTGATTTTTACATTGATCTTTCTGGCGGGAATATCAATTTCGATCAAGTCACCCTCTTCTACCAGGCCAATTGCGCCACCTTCTGCTGCTTCGGGTGATGCATGTCCGATTGATAATCCTGAGGTGCCACCCGAAAATCGCCCATCAGTCAGCAATGCACAGGCTTTGCCTAGCCCCTGAGATTTGAGATAACTGGTGGGATAGAGCATTTCCTGCATGCCTGGGCCGCCGCGTGGGCCTTCGTAGCGAATCACCACGACATCGCCAGCTTTCACCTCATTGCCGAGAATCGCATCCACTGCGGTATCTTGAGATTCAAAGATTCGAGCTGGCCCGGTGAATGTTAAATTATCGTCATCGACACCCGCGGTTTTGACCACGCAGCCATCGACCGCGATATTTCCATACAGCACCGCTAAGCCGCCTTCTTGACTGTAGGCGTGTTGCATATCACGAATACAGCCATTTTCACGATCCAGATCAAGATTATCCCAACGCTGGCTCTGGCTAAATGCCACCTGCGTAGGCACACCGCCTGGGGCTGCTAGAAATCGGCTCTGAGTCACTTGTGCATCACTGCGAACGATATCCCATTGATCGAGCGCCGCGCCCAGAGATTCGGCATGAATTGAACCGGCATCACGATGAATTAAACCACCCCGATCCAGCTCACCGAGGATCGCGAGTACCCCGCCAGCGCGATGCACATCTTCCATGTGATATTTTTGCGTGGATGGCGCAACCTTGCACAAATTTGGCACCTTGCGCGAGAGCCGATCAATATCATCCATGGTGAAATTAATTTCACCTTCTGCTGCTGCCGCCAATAAATGCAAAATCGTATTGGTCGAACCGCCCATGGCAATATCCAGACTCATGGCATTTTCAAAAGCGCCAAAATTCGCCACTGAACGAGGCAATACCGAGTCATCATCCTGCTCGTAATAACGCTTGGCGATATCAACAATCAACCGACCTGCCTCCAGAAAGAGTTCTTCACGATCAGCGTGAGTCGCTAGCAACGAGCCATTACCCGGCAGAGATAAGCCCAACGCCTCCGTTAGACAATTCATGGAGTTAGCGGTGAACATACCCGAACAAGAGCCACAAGTGGGACAAGCACTGCGCTCCATCGTCATTACATCCTCATCAGATTCATTAGGATCAGCCGCAGAGACCATCGCATCGACCAGATCAAGATGTACCACCTTTCCCTTAATCACTGCCTTGCCTGATTCCATCGGCCCACCGGAAACAAATACCGTTGGAATATTCAATCGAAGTGCTGCATTGAGCATTCCGGGGGTAATCTTGTCGCAATTGGAAATACACACCAGTGCATCCGCACAATGCGCATTCACCATGTATTCAACAGAATCGGAAATAATCTCGCGCGATGGCAGTGAATAAAGCATCCCCGCATGCCCCATTGCGATTCCATCATCGACCGCGATCGTATTGAATTCCTTAGCAACACCACCGGCTTTCTCAATCTCCCGCGCGACCAACTGACCGAGATCCTTAAGATGCACGTGTCCCGGCACAAACTGGGTAAATGAGTTGGAAATGGCAATGATCGGCTTACTGAAATCATCATCTTTCATGCCCGTGGCACGCCATAGCGCACGCGCACCTGCCATATTTCTTCCATGAGTCGTAGTTCTGGAGCGGTATTCAGGCATGAGCTTTCTCAAAAGATTAGATAGCCTTAATCTTACGCTTGCCGTCAGGAAAATTGTAGATAGTATTTTCCGGAGTACAATGGACGTATTCCAACATGACATGAATCTGAGATGAAAAATTACGGCATCCGCATTACCCTCCCCGAAGACAGCACCATGCTGAAAAATCACCTGCTTGGCCCAGACTGGGAATACTTCCGCTGGTTTAGCTCAACTGAAGAGCGCGACGATGCGTATATAGATATGCAACGTCAGCCAGAATTCTATCGCAAAGGCGATGATATTCAGCAGATATTAAACAAGGTGGAACGAACATGATTGAGATTCAAGTCGAAAATATTAAATGTGGCGGCTGCGCTAACAGTATCACCACCGGCTTGAAAAAAGACGCGCGTATTAGCAAGGTTGAAGTCGATATCGAAACCGGCATACTCAAACTCGATACAGATGAGTCTGTGCGCGACGATGCAATAGCAAAACTACTCAGTATGGGATATCCCGAAACAGGCAGCGTTGAAGGCTTAAAAGCGGCAAAAGCGAAAGCGACATCATTTGTCAGTTGCGCTGTTGGCAAAATGAGTAGTTAGTACCACAGCCCTTCTTTTCAGCCCATGATATCAATGATATCATGGGCTAAGTTTTAAATTGTTAAAAAGGTGCCAACTATGGCGAATTTGATTGTGCGTAACATTGATGATGATATTGCCAGCGCACTTAAAACCCGCGCCAGTCACCACGGCATCAGCGCAGAAGCAGAGCACCGCTTAATACTTGAACAGGTTTTAACCAAACCTAAGAAAAAAAGTTTTGTCGAAATCGTTAGCCAAATGCCCAATGTAGGCAAAGATTCGGACTTCAGCAGAATACAAGAAGGCTCTGCCGCAAATGTATTCGACTAATGTATTTAATTGATACCAATGTCATCAGCGAGCAACGGAAACAGGCGCGAGCCAATCCCGGCGTCATACAATTCTTCAAGCAAACTGCTGAACACCAGCACCGTGGTTATATTAGCGTTATTACCGTAGGCGAACTGCGTCGCGGGGTGGAATTGATTCGACACCGAGGTGACAAAAATCAGGCTAAGACTCTGGAAATCTGGCTAGAAACCATGCTTAGTGAATATACAGACTTCATCTTGGACTTCTCCGTGGTGGAAGCCCAAGTATGGGGGCGCTTACGAGTCCCTCACTACGAAAATGCATTGGATAAACAAATTGCAGCGACTGCGCTAACGCATGGCTTAACACTGGTGACTCGAAATACGGATGACTTCGCTGGAACCAATGTACAAATATTGAATCCGTTCACGTAATGTTCCCAAAACTCCCAGAACTCCTTAAAGCACTAATCGCAACACCCTCTGTCAGCAGCACTACGGCTGTGCTGGATATGAGCAATCGACCGGTTATTGATCTGCTTGCAGGTTGGCTGGAAGACAGCGGCTTTACTGTAAAAATTCTGCCGGTCGAAGGCGCTGAAAATAAATACAATCTGATCGCCACGTTAGGACGCGGCACGGGTGGCCTGATTTTATCCGGCCACACTGACACTGTGCCTTTTGACGAGCATCGCTGGAGCCATAATCCTTTTAAGCTCAGCGAAGCCGATAACCGCTACTACGGCCTTGGCACTGCGGATATGAAAAGCTTCCTTGGCCTTGCCATAGAAGCAGCACGCAGCTTTGATGCGAACGCATTTCAACATCCACTCATCATCCTTGCGACTGCCGACGAAGAAACCACCATGTCAGGCGCGGCAGCACTTTCAGCTCAAGATTTGCATCAGGGTCGCTACGCTGTCATTGGCGAACCCACCGGACTCAGACCCATCAGCCAGCACAAAGGCATTTTGATGGAATCCATCAAATTGATTGGTCAATCAGGGCATTCAAGCGATCCTTCTTACGGCAATAACGCGCTCGAAGGCATGCACGAAGTGATCAGCCAACTGCTCGAATATCGCCGCAGTCTCCAGCAAAAACATCAAAACCCAGCCTTTGCAGTCCCAACGCCAACGATGAATTTTGGCCATATCCACGGCGGCGACAATCCCAATCGAATTTGCGGAGAATGCGAATTACAGATTGATTTAAGACCGCTACCAGGCATGGATCTGGCAAAACTAAGGCAAGACTTCCGAGAAATTGTCACTGCCACCGCCAGCGCTAGAAACTTAAAAACTGAGTTCAAGCAATTATTCTCAGGCATCGATGCGATGCAAACAGCAGCGACTTCTCCCATCGTCACCGCTGCTGAAGCGATGACTGGATTTGGACAAGAAGCAGTCGCTTTTGGTACGGAAGGTCCCTATCTAAACAAACTTGGCATCGACACCGTTATTTTGGGGCCAGGGAATATTGCTCAAGCGCATCAACCCGACGAATATCTGGCACATGACCAGATCAAACCATCCTTAGCGATACTTAAAAAGCTGATTAAAGCGTTTTGCCTTTAACTCACCCACGCTAAATCAGAAATACCGCAGATTTTTAGGTAATTCTACCTATCAATCTGCTTGATTTGGCGCAATAGGAATTACTAATAATTCATTCAACCGGTATGATGCGCCGCTTATTACAAAATTCAGAGTTCTTATGTTGGTTTTAAAGCGCGTTGTTGGTGAGACACTGGTAATTTTCCCGACACCTGGGATTGATTTGAACATGTCGGTCGCAGAAATGTTTTCTGCTGGCCCTATTTCAATTACTCAAGTGACTGCGAGCGAGGGTGAATCGTCCCTGGGGGTATCAATGCCAAAATCGCTTACGGTAATCCGTGAAGAGTTGGCGAAACCGGATGATCAGACAATATCAGCCAGAGAATAACCCCAAAACTATTCAGCTAGGAAAACCCGTTGAGCCCGTTAAGTATTAGGCCGCTTATATTGCTTAATTAATTTTTCCAACCCTGGCTTGTTGGCGTAAATCTCGCGCGCTTCCAGGCCATCTAATTCATGTGGAAATACCAACCAGCGATCTGTCGTGTGGAGATAATAATTGGGTTGGATATCGGTTAGATTCATATCGGGTTTAAACCACGGAACTGCAATTCTAATATCTTCTGGCGTATTGCCCCGGGCTTTTTGTTTAAGGACTTTTAATACCGCCTCGATGCTACGACCAGAATCAAATACATCATCAACTAACAGTAATTTATCATCGCAATTAATATTTTTAACGATATATTCCAGACCGTGCACTTTAATATGCTTATGCTGTTTGCCAATGCCGTAATAGGAAGAGGTTCGAATAGCGATATGGTCAGTTTTCACACCTAAATAATCGAGTATTTCCTGAACGGCGATGCCAACCGGAGTACCGCCGCGCCAGATAGCCACAATATAATTTGGAACAAAGTCACTGTTTAAAATATTGATACCTAGCTGATAGGAATCGAGCAAAAGGTCATTGGCGGTGATATAAATTTTATCGTTCATTGTATTGCTTCTTATATTTCATATTTGGTCTATATTACTGTAAGGGCATAAAAATAGAAGCACGATTGATAAAACGCATTAAACAGCACCTTTTTTATTAGACGACAATTAACTTGACCGCTTGGCGTCAACTAGCTTGGCCGGTTTTTA
>CAZUAW010000010.1:0-22512 GCA_964618535.1 uncultured Thiotrichales bacterium | reverse complement strand
CTAGGTCAAAAATGCACTATTTACTGCATTCCCTAATCACACTTTTATTATTGAGATGCCCTATAGTTAACCCGTAGTCTGAGGATCCAGTCGGTACCCATGTTGATAAATAGAGGTTAATAACCAGTTATTTTCTCTTTTTAAATTAAGTTTTTTTCTTAGTCGGCTGATATGCGTATCAACTGTACGGGTATTTAAATCTGGTGCCGTTCCCCAAACGCTGTCGAGAATATGACCACGTGACAATGCTCTGCTGGAGTTGCGAAATAGAAACACGGTTAATTCATATTCTTTTTGGGTCAGTCCCAGTGTTTCTTCACGCAACCAGATTTGTCGACTGACCAAGTCAATTTTATACGGGTCATATTCGAGAATATCAGTATTGCGAATAAGCGATTGATCCAGACGTCGTGACAAGGCATTAATTCTGGCTATGAGCACGCGTTTAGTCACCGGTTTTTCGATATAGTCATCTGCCCCAGCATCCAGTGCTTTAACAATATCATCCTCACTATCCAGGCGGGTGACGAAAATAACCGGCACACGCCAGTCATAATGGGAGCGCGTCCAGTGCAATACACTCAACCCGTTCATATCCGGCATTAACCAGTCAAGCAACAGTAAGTCATAGCTATCTGACCTAAGCGCATGGAGGATATCTTTACCCGAATGGAAGGTTTTAACTCTGTGGTTTTCTTCTTCAAGCCAGGATTGGAATAATTTTGCCTGATCTTGATCGTCTTCCAGAATCGCAATGCGCACAGGCACTCCTAGAGTTGTATTGTCTTTCCCGATAAGCGGTGGATTATATACACTAAACGGTAATCACACTTTCAACAATTGTGAATTAATGTCTAATTGCAACAGTGGTTCTTGTTTTAGTCTCCCAGTGTCACCCTTTGCCTCCCTGCCGTAACAGTATTGAACGAAACAAATCTAAAAAGTTCAGCGATCAAACCTCCCGCTCATAACGGGGCTGCTGGTCGTCACAAAATTGTTTATGTACATAATATCTAGCGAACCAGAATCTCAATCTACGGTCGTAGCGTAAGTATAAAAAGCAATAGCGAACGTAATCGGCAGACGTCGATACTGGTATTTGGGAAACAATAAAAACAAGAAGCAATAAAATGATACTAAAAAGATTGGGTAACTTACTCTATGTCGGCTTCGCGACTTGGATGAATAAAGAGATTGAACCTCCTGTGCAGGCACCTTCTGACCTCAGTCGTGCTGCACCTGCATTGTCACCCGGAGACGTTATTTTGGTAGAAGGAAGGAGCCGAATCGGAAAATTAATCAAAAATGCATCCCAAAGCTCCTGGACGCACTGCGCAATCTTTGTTGGCCGAATTTCAGACCACGCCGGCTCAGCCCATTACGCATTGCTGAAAGATGCCTGGCAAGGCAGTGAAAACGAATACCTGTTGCTGGAAGCTGAGATCGGCACCGGTGCTATTCTGACAAAAATCGACAAATATCGGGACTATAACGTCAGAATTTGTCGCCCTCAGGCCCTGACTAAAAGAGATGCTGACTCCGTGGTGGAAAGCGCCCTTAACCATCTGGATCACGAATATGATGTTCGCCAGTTAGTCGATCTGGCTCGGTTTATGTATCCGATTCGGTTCGTACCAAGGCGCTGGCGATCCGCCTTATTTGAAACCCGTTCACGCAAATCCCAAAAGCGTACAATTTGCTCTACACTCATCGCAGATGCATTTTATTCGGTAGATTTCCCTATACGTCCTATAATCAGTAAAGATGAGCATGGAGACCTACGCATGAATAAATTAAACGCAAGACTTTGTACCCCCAAAGATTTTGATGCATCCCCTTATTTTGATATTCTAAAATTTCCCTGGATCCCGATTGTCGATCCCGGTGTGTATCGCAATTTACCCTGGGTTAATGAGCAAGATTTAAAACTTCAGGAGTCCCCTTCTCCTGCTGCTTCCAAACCCAGCTACCGAGTCATTTTAGATCCTCTCGCAGCACGCGGATTGATCTTAGTTAAGTCACTCCGCTCATTGGTGAGATTACCCACTGCAAAATGAAAACACTCTCCTCACGACGTCCGGTATACATTGTTGATGGGAGTCGCACTCCATTCCTTAAGGCACGTGGTCAACCAGGCCCTTTTAAAGCAGCGGAACTCGCGCTGGCAGCGGCAAAACCATTAATGCTTCGCCAACCATTTTCGGCAGAAGATTTTGATGAGGTGATTTTAGGCTGCGTATATTCGGGGCCGGATGAAGCCAACATTGCCCGCGTGGTTGCGCTCAGACTCGGCTGTGGCGAGAAAGTCCCAGCCTGGACCGTGCAGCGGAACTGCGCATCCGGTCTGCAATCTATCGACAGTGGTTTTCAAGCAATTGCCGAAGGTCGCGCCGACCTGATCCTCGCAGGAGGAGCAGAATCAATGAGTCATACCCCGCTGCTCTGGAAGGAAGACATGGTGGTTTGGCTAGCCAATTGGAATCGCGCCAAATCTTTTGGTGGCAAGCTGAAAATGCTCGGTCGATTGAAGCTCAAAAATATGGCACCGGTGATTGCCTTGATCAAAGGTCTTTCTGATCAAGTTGTTGGTATGTCGATGGGCGAAACCGCTGAGAAAATCGCCTACCGTTTCGGCATTACTCGCCAGCAAATGGATGAGTACGCGGTGCGTTCACATCTACGATTACACGCGGCTCACGAGCAAGGACTCCTCGATGAGATTGAGCCACTGTTTGATCGACAGGGCAACGCTTATGATTTTGATGACGGCGTGCGCCCCGATAGCAGCGTAGAAAAACTGGCAAAACTCAAACCCGTGTTTGATCGAAAATTTGGCCAGGTCACTGCGGGCAACAGCGCTCAGATTACCGATGGTGCTGCATGGGTAATTCTTGCCAGCGAAGATACTGTAGAAAAACATCAGCTGCCGGTAATGGGCAAAATCATTGATACCCAATGGGCAGGCATTGACCCATCAGAAATGGGGTTGGGTCCAGTCCATGCAGTCACACCGATGATGCAGCGCCACAAACTCCAGATAGACGATATTGATTACTGGGAAGTCAACGAAGCCTTTGCCGGACAGGTACTCGCTTGCGTTGCTGCCTGGCAGGATCAAGCCTACTGTCAAACCCATTTCAATCTCGAACAACCACTAGGTAAAATCCCCCAAGAAAAACTCAATGTGGATGGAGGTGGCGTCAGTCTGGGGCATCCCGTTGGAACCAGTGGCACCAGAATCGTATTGCATTTGCTCAAGACGTTGGAGCGAACCAAAAGCAAACGAGGCATTGCAACCCTCTGTATTGGTGGCGGTCAGGGCGGTGCTATATTGCTTGAACGCACCACATCGTTATGAACACTGACACAATCAACAAACGCCTTCAGCACTGGCATTCAAGTACCGATGATCAGGATATTCTGTGGCTAGCCATCAATGTCAAAGACAGTACAACCAATAGCCTCTCGGCTGCCGTACTCGAAGAGCTAGACACCGTATTAGCAGAAATTGAGCAAAACCTACCCTCTGCACTCGTCATCCATTCTGCAAAATCCAGCGGATTTATCGCGGGTGCCGATATCAATGAATTTGAAACACTCGATAATGAAGCCGCAGCAAACGCGCTGATTACTCGCGGCCAGGCTGTGATTTCACGACTCGCTGCACTGCCTGTTCCAAGCATCGCCGTCATCGACGGTTTTTGTCTTGGCGGCGGATTGGAATTGGCACTGGCATGTGACTATCGACTCGTCATCGATGATCCTGCTACGCGTCTTGGGTTACCCGAAATCAAACTCGGAATCCATCCAGGGTTCGGCGGGACCGTCCGCTCGATTGATGCAACAGGCAGCATCACTGCCATGCAGCTCATGCTCACAGGGCGAACCATCAGCGCCAAACAGGCTAAACGAATGGGGCTAGTGCATGAGCGAATTCCCAGGCGACAAATTCAAAACACGGTGCTTTGGTATCAGCAAAACCAACCGGCTGCCAAGCCGCTAAAACTGCAAGAAAAATTATTGAGGACACTGCCAGCAAGAAAACTCTTTGCAGCCTATTTGCGCAAACAAACCAGAAAAAAAGCCAATCCAGAACATTACCCTGCCCCCTATAAGCTTATCAATTTATGGGAAAAGCATGTCGGCAACAATAACGACATGTTGGCTGCCGAAGCGGCGTCGGTTGCAAATCTAATCACCTCCAGCACCTCGAAAAATCTGGTACGGGTATTCAAGCTACAAGAACATCTAAAATCTCACGGCGACAAAAAAGCCTTCGTACCTCACCATGTCCATGTGGTGGGAGCAGGCACAATGGGCGGCGATATCGCGCTCTGGTGCGCGCTAAACGGCCTGCAAGTTACGGTGGAAGATTCCAATCACTCAGCATTAGCCGCCACGGTTAAGCGCGCTAGCCAGCTTTATGCCAAGCGCTTTCGTGACTATCCGCATCTCAAAACTGCGGCGATGGATCGCCTGTTGCCCGACCCTAAAGGCCGAGGCCGCAAAAAAGCCGATATTATTATTGAAGCCATCTATGAAAATTTAGCCGCCAAGCAAACACTATTTAGCGAACTTGAGAAAGTCGCACAGCCTGGTGCAATCCTTGCCAGTAACACCTCAAGTATTCCGTTAGAGAAAATTGCCAGTGTGATGAAAGAACCGAGCAGACTGGTGGGGCTACATTTCTTCAACCCTGTCGCCAAAATGCCGCTCGTAGAAGTCGTTTACTCAAGCGCCACTGATGCACATGCTCTCTCTAGTGCCTCAGCCTTTACCCGCCACATTGGAAAACTACCGTTACCGGTTAAAAGTTCACCGGGTTTTTTGGTTAATCGAGTGCTGATGCCGTATTTGCTAGAGGCTGGGAAATTATTTGATGAGCAGGTAGGAATCGCTGAAATTGATCGTGCAGCCAAGGCCTTTGGTATGCCGATGGGGCCACTGGAGCTAGCGGACACTGTCGGGTTAGACGTGTGTTTAAATGTCGCAGAAGAACTGGCGGAACCCATGCAGCTCACAATACCTGAGTCGATTAAATCCCTGGTAGCTAAAAAACAATTGGGTAAAAAAACCGGACAGGGCTTTTATCAATATACAAAAGGTAAACGAATAGCGTTGAACGCATCCCGAGAGAGCACTCCTGAGAATCAAGCTAATATCCAGGAAAGATTGATTAGCAAATTGCTGGAAGAGTCTACACGCTGCCTAGAAGACAATATTGTTGCCAATGCCAAAGATGTCGATGCAGGCGTCATATTTGGCACAGGGTTCGCACCTTTTACCGGCGGACCTCTAAACTACAAAAAAAGCCAAAAAAAAAGAACTCTTTAATGCTGATGTACTCCACAAATATAGAAAAAACGACCGTTAATAGCTAAATTTAGTCAGAAACTTAGCGTTTGGTCACAAAATAAACACCTAGACAGATTAGAGTGGCTTGATTACCCTAGTTTTATAGTAAAAAATATCACGCCGTTTATTCAAAGCGAACTCAAGGTCGAATTCGTTAGCTTTTTTCATAAACTTATCTGCAGCAAGGATCTGGCTTTTAGAGAGGGAGTAGAGATCGTCCATGCATAATAAATATAGCCCCAGGTCGGCTGATAGCAGCTCATCAGGCCTGCAATGGTTGCTTTGGCCTGCGCTGATCCTCGCTGCATTGCTTGCCTTACTCGTCAGCTCAATTCCACTCACCGTGGATCAGCAATTTCTATTTGTACTCGCATCCCTCGGTTTGTCTTTACTGGTTAGACCTAAAAATGATTTAGCAAGATACCGCGTGATTGTACTGGTCTCGATATCCGTCATAGCAACTGGGCGTTATATTTACTGGCGACTCACAGAATCGCTTGGCTGGTTCGATTCAAGCATCGATCTTTCACCGCTCGATTATCTATTCTCCTTCGGCCTCCTGGCGGCAGAGATATACGCCTGGACTGTTCTGTTTCTGGGTTATATACAAACAATCTGGCCGCTACGACGACCGTCTTACCCCATGTCGAAGGACCGCTCCAATTGGCCCTCTGTCGATGTTGTCATTCCAACTTATAATGAGCCACTAAACGTTGTTGCACCTTCTGTTCTCGCCGCTGCAAAGCTGGATTGGCCCGCAGATAAGCTCAATGTTTACTTGCTTGACGACGGCTGCCGCGAGGAATTTCGTGATTTTGCTGCCGAAGCAGGTGTTCAATATATCGAACGTGAATCATCTGAAGGTGCGAAAGCTGGCAATATTAATCACGCGCTTGAGCGTGTTCATGCCGAATATGTGGCCATTTTTGACTGTGACCATGTACCGGTTCGCTCGTTCCTGACCAAGACGATGGGCTGGTTTTCCCGTGACCCCAATCTTGCTATTGTGCAAACACCACACCTGTTTTTTACTCCGGATCCGGTGGAACGAAATTTACAGATATATCATCGAGTTCCTCCTGAAGGTCAACTATTTTATGGTCTGGTACAAGATGGAAATGACACCTGGAATGCTTCATTCTTTTGCGGCTCCTGCGCGGTATTGCGACGCGAAGCCATCGACGAAATTGGCGGTATTGCTACCGACACTGTCACTGAAGATGCACACACCTCCCTACTAATTCAGAATAATGGCTGGAACACTGCCTATCTTAATGAACCGCTTGCAGCAGGACTTGCCACCGAGCGATTGTCACATCACATTGGCCAGCGTATGCGCTGGGCACGAGGCATGATTCAAGTATTTCGCACAGACAATCCCATCATTGCCAAGGGGCTTTCAATGGGGCAACGGCTTTGCTATTTCAATGCCATGTTGCATTTCTTCTTCGGCCTGCCACGGCTTATCTTTCTTACCGCACCATTGGCGTATTTATTTTTTGAGGCGTATGTCATCCAGGCATCAGCCGCTTTGATTGCTGTCTACGCCCTGCCCCACATCTTTCAGGCACAAGTTGCTAATTCCGTAATGCAAGGGCGCTACCGGCATAGTTTCTGGGCTGATGTTTATGAAACCATGATCTCAGCACATTTGCTTGCGCCAACGCTTGGCGCATTGATTAATCCAACCAAAGGAAAATTCAATGTCACCGATAAGGGCGGCATTGTGGACAAGGATCATTTTGACTGGCGCTCTTCAAAAATTGTATTTCTGTTATTGATGCTTAACCTAATCGGTCTACTGGTTGCCTTTGTGCGGCTATTCTGGATCAATACGGATGAAACCGGCACGGTACTAATCAACCTCGCCTGGACGGTTTATAACAGCATTATCCTTGGCGCAGCCTTAAGCGTTGCCTGGGAAAAACGCCAGCGGCGTGATACTCCACGTATTCATCGTGAAGTGCCCGCACTGCTTCACACTCAGGACGGACGATCCATTGAAGTCGTTTCATCAGATCTTTCAATGACTGGCGCCAGCCTGCAACTGCCTGGCAATGTCCAGTTCAGCCGCGATGAAAAAATAACCGTTGAGTTTTTTGATGGTGATACGGGGTATCGTTTTAAAGGCACAGTTAAAACACCCAAAACTCGCCATCTAGGTGTTCTATTTGATCCTATGACGCCCAGTAAAATGAGTGATTTGGTGTATTTTAGCCATGGACGAGACGACTCCTGGGATGATTGGTACAACGTCTGGCGTCCTAGTAAACCGCTCGCCTCATTCTTCGAAATTGTACGCTTTGGTGTACTCGGGATGTTCAACGCGCTGGGCGGTCATAGTGATGACCCAGAGAATAAGATCAGACCCGGAATTAGCACCGCTGCTTGGTTGGCATTTGTCTTTCTGCTGGTTGTTGGTAGCTATTTTGTACCAGAGCTGGTGCGTGCTGATGAGCAGGCTCAAACCGACTCATCGATGGCGACCAAACCTGTTGAAAATCCAGCCACTCAGCAATCTAAATCGCCTCAGGAAACGACTAAAGACTCGATATTAATGTCGTTTAAGCAATTGGGAATTGCTGAACCTATCCGTCTCAGAGGGGGTAATACACAGGATACGGTTTGGTTCTCGTTACGTGCTGATCAGGTAGCTAAATCGGCGCAATTAACGCTTCAGTTTCAGCTTGCTCAGCAATTACTCAAAGACTATCAATCACTGGATATTCGGCTAAACAATCAGTTCGTCGGTAGCATTCCCATTAAAGCAGATAACGTTGATCTAGATTTATCCGAAGTGTTTTCTATTGATCCCTTATTTATCAGTGATCAGAACCAGCTTTCGTTTAAACTGGAGCCCATCGAAGCAACATTTTGTGAGAAGCTCGATTTTCGCGCGGTCACTGCACGTATCAGCGTGGACAGTCAGCTTGAAATGACGATGCATCCGCTGGATCTAGCCAATGACCTGAATTTGTTCCCGATTCCCTTTTACGATCCACACGACGATAGCAAGCTCGTGTTACCAGTGGTTCTGACTCAAAAACTTAGCCATTCGACAGCCGCGCTAAAAGCAGCTGGCATTCTTTCATCCTGGTTTGGTGGGAAAACAGACTATCGTGGCGCAGAATTCCCAGTGCTAATCAATCAAACTCCAGCGAGTCATGCATTGGTTTTCGCGACACCAGAGAGTCAATTCAGTTTTTTACCCAATCTTGAGATTTCTGGTCCTGGTGTGGAAATACGCTCATTGCCAGAAACAGACAAAGAACATATTAAACTCTTAATTATCAAAGGTCGGAACGAAGATGAGTTAATCTCTGCTGCTACCACATTGGTTTCTGGACAACAAACTTTATCTGGACAAGACATTGCGTTTACCACACCGAGTCAGCCACCATATCGCGTACCTTACGACGCGCCACGCTGGCTAAACGATCAAGGGAAAACCTATTTTAGTGAGCTCGCGCCGCCGGATGGCTTTGATGGTTACGGAATTTCTCCCGACAGAATCGATATTAATTTTCGTATCGCCCCAGATCTCTATTTTTGGCGCAAAGATGAGATACCCATCAACATCGACTACCACTACAGCGATCTACCGCTTGAGGAAGAGAGTAGTCTGGATATCAGTCTGGGGGATGAATGGCTCCGAAGTCTGGAAGTTAAAACCACCACCAGAACGCTAGAATCATTATCAGCAAAAGATGCTCAACCTCTGATTAAAACCATTGAAAAACAAAACTCACTAGCAATCAAAAAATTTCATCTCGCCGGCCTCAACACCTTATCTCTATTTTACAACCTCGAATTACCCGAAGAAGCCGCACAAACCTGCGCCAGCCTGTATACCGAGAATATGAAAACAGGTATTGATCCTGGCTCGCATTTTGACCTAACCGGCTGGATCCATTTCGCGCGGATGCCCGACAATGCCAAGATTGCCAACTCAGGCTTCCCATTTACCCGCCTTGCAGATTTATCTGAAACAACACTCATTCTGCCAAACAAACCCAACCCAGGTGAAATCGGAATGATGCTGGATTTACTCGGGAAATTTAGTAGCTCAACCGGCTATCCCGCATTTCGGATCACCGTTGCAATGCCTGATCAAGTAGCTGATGCTGAAAATCAGGATATTATTATTATTGGCTCCGATGAACGTCAGCCGTTACTCGAAGACTGGCAGATGCACATGCCAGTGGTCCAAAACGATGCGGGTCAATGGCAGATCAGAACGTTTAGTTTTTGGGAGAAAGCACAACTATGGTGGAATGGTGAACAAAGCCATCGCCTCGAAAAAGCAGAGGAAACGCTATCCAGCACCGACTCAAACGCAATCATCACCACCAGTTTTGAATCTCCTTTGACCTCAAAACGTACCGTGCTATTAATGCTTGCCAGTCGTTCTGAAGATTATTCGCAAATTAGCAACGCCCTGCAGTCAGTTGATCTAATCAGTAAATTTCAACATGACCTTACCCTGCTTGGTGACGGTAATATTAATAGCTATCGACTCGCTCCAAGTTACTACACAGGGCATTTATCGTGGTTAACATGGACACGCTGGTATCTGGCAAATCACATTATTGCACTGCTGTTACTTTTTACCGCCATCGTTTTAGTCATGTCTCTCATTTTGAAAATCCTTCTCAAACGACGTGCTGAAGCAAGATTCGATTTCGATCTCAAGCCTGCGAAACAGTGAGATCTACATTCTTTCATATGCAAACCCTGAAATCTGATGACTAAACCATCATTTATCCAGTGCTCTCTGGCACTTCTGACCATGCTGGCATCAATGGCTCCAGCAACAGCAGCCTGTCAGCAGGAATCTGACTGGAAGCAATGGCAAGCCTATTCCCAGCGTTTTATCCAAAATGATGGACGCGTCATTGAACGCAGTCAGAAAGGCAGAACCACTTCCGAAGGACAAGCCTATTCATTATTTCACGCGCTGGTGGCAAATGATCGAAAAACCTTCCGCAAGGTACTCAACTGGACCAATAATAATCTCGCAGTTGGCAATTTAGAAACACATTTACCTGCTTGGATTTGGGGACAAAAAGAGTCTGGTGAATGGGGCGTACTGGATCATAATACCGCCAGCGATGCGGATATGTGGCTAGCCTATTCCCTGCTGGAAGCAGGTCGTTTATGGAACATGTCTCTTTACAGTGACCTGGGTAAATCAATTTTAAAAAATATTGAAGTTTTCGAGATCGATATCTTGCCAAACCTGGGGGCAATGGTATTGCCTGGTAAAAAAGGCTTCCGACTAACCGACACTCGTTGGCGGTTAAACCCGAGCTACCTGCCAATACAACTTCTGCGACGCTTTGCTGCCATTTCAGACAATGAAACCTGGGATGATGTGATTGATGCAACCGGCAAATTATTAATGGCAAGCGGTGCCTCAGGCATTGTTCCAGACTGGATTATCTACGACAAAAGCGGCAAGTTTGGATTTGAAGGCGCTCAGTCTGTTGGTAGTTACGATGCGATTCGAGTCTATCTGTGGTTGGGAATGCTCAATGATAAAGACCCACTGAAATATCAGCTCATCAATCAATTAAATTTCACCGAAGATTCCTACGGCTTACCGCCAGAAAAAATTGATACTCGCACCCGCATTGGATCAGGCCGTTCACCGGTTGGATTCAAAGCAGCGATGGCACCTTTTTTCAAATCCAAAGGTGCTCAAAAAAACCTTCATCGTTCGATCCGGATTATCGACGACCAATGGCAACAGGGATTGCTGACCGACAACCCCGTTTATTACGATCAGAGCCTGGCACTGTTTAGCCTTGCTTGGTTGGAAAAACGCTTTGAATTCGACCCCGAGGGAAAACTCAGGACTCGTTGGGAAAAATCATGCATAGGCACAGCTGGAAAATCTTACTCCTCATAGGCAGCTTAATTGCTGTCGGTACGACGCTGGTATCTGCTAAAAACCAGCCAGAAGATATCAATCAACTCTTGGTTCAAGGGCACTTTTGGTACGCCCGCGGACATAATAATCTTGCCATCAACGCCTGGCAAAAAGTGCTGCGTGCGCAGCCAAAAAATCAGGAGGCACTCGCTGGTCTAGAAGAGATCAGTGAGTTCGATCCCGAATCGATCAACTACGATCAGCTAAAAATCGCCCGCCAGCTTGCCTCTGAGGGTAAATTTGCGGCAGCGTTAACCGCTTACAAAGCTGCGTTCAATGGCAAGTCTCCCCCAACCAGTTTTCATGCCGCTGAATATTTTGAGACCTTGAGCGGTAAAAAAGGACAATGGGATAGCGCCCATATTGGTCTGCATCAACTGTTCAAACGATTTCCTTCCAATATTGAATATCAACTGTCTTTAGCACGGGTAGAAAGCTATCAGGAAGATCAAAGACGCAGTGCTATACAGCACTTTGAGTCAATTCAACAGCTGCCTGACCTGACTCCCGCGATGAGTGAAAAACTGGAAACCTCCTGGCGCCAAGCACTGCTTTGGCTTAACGCAACGAAAAAAGACATCCCCAGTTACGAGAGATTTTTGACGACCTACCCTGAGACTACTGAGCTTGCAGCAGTACAACAGCAACTCACCAAGCTCAAAGCACCACGTAAGAGAAACTCAGCGGATGCCTTTGCGCTGCTTAAAAAAGGCAAACTCAAGCGCGCAGCCGCAGGCTTTCAAACAGAGATCCGCAGACAACCTAAAAATGCCGATAATTTCGAAGGTCTCGGCATTACTCGACTCAGACAAAAACGCTATGCAGAAGCGGCCAAACACTTAGCAAAAGCCATCCGGCTCGATAAAACCAAGGCTCAGTCATTGGGCGCTCCACTCGATGACGCAAAGTACTGGGGCACCTACCAGCAGGCACGCAAAGCTCGGCGGAACAAACAGTATGGGCGTTCGGTAGAACTCACTGAACTGCTAATGACACAGCGACCACAGCAAATCGAAGGGTTCATATTTCGTGCGCAGACCGCAGCTGATCAGGCTGATTATTCCGTAGCTGTTCGATTCTTTGAACAAGCATTAAAGCTTGAAGATGATAATCGTGCAGCAAAAGCTGGCCTCGTCAGTGCGCTGGTCAACCTACAAAACGAATCTGCAAATGAAGATTCGACAGCAACCGCTTTACTCGACAAGTACCAACTATCGAGACCTGCCTATCAAGCAGAAAAGAAACGTATTGATGCGACCAAATTGCGCCACCAGGCACATCAGGCTAAAACGCCTGAAGACCAGCTAGCCTTGCTGAACAAAGCGATGCAAAGAGATCCCAACAATGCTTGGATCCGCTTAGATATCGCCAATATTTACAGCAAGTTGGAAGATACTAAAAAAGCGACTTCAATCTTGCAGCAGTTGGTCGAATCCCAACCCGAAAACCTTGATGCGCGCTATGCCATGGCACTGTATCGCAATGCGAATGGGCAATGGCAGCAAGCATTCCAATCACTTGGGAAGATTCCACTCTCATCCCGAACCGAACCCCAGCAGAAACTTGCTCTAACACTGGCAAGCCGAATCCAATCTAATCAGGCCGCTAAGTTACTCGCAGCAGGTGATATTGCTGCAGCTCGAAAAATTGCCGACAAAATGGCGATTGATATTGATGATGATCGCTTTTCACAGCTCAATTATGCAGACCTACTACTCGCATTAGGTGACAAAACTGAGGCATTGGGTGTTGCCAGCAAAGCCATGCGAGACGCACCAAGCAAAACCGCTGACGATATTGATCTGCAACTTCGTTACGCACTAATTTTGCTCAAAACAGAACAGCATGACGATCTTAAATCTGTATTAGCCCAGTTGCATACCCATAAGCAAGTACTCAGAAACGAACAACTGACTGCTCTTGATCAACTCGAACTGGGCGCCGCTTTGCAATCCGCTAACGCACTATTAGTCGCCAAAAAATCGGCTGAGGCGCAGGTAGTCATTACCCCACTGCTGCATAAGCATAGCCAAAACCTGGATTTGCAATTACTCCAGGGTGCGATCTATCAGCAACAACAGCAGCATCAAAAATCGCTCGCACTGTTTCGCAATGTTCTCAGCGATAATCCCAAAAATATGGACGCAATTCGCGGAGCCTACGGTTCAGCGATGGCAATGAAGGAATACCAACTAGCATCGTCTATCACGCTCGCTGGGCTAGAGCAGCTACCAGGGCAGCCCGAACTACTGACCCAGTTATCAAAACTGGACTTAATCCAAGGTAGGAAATACGCAGCCCGCCTGAAGATCATTCAGGCGTTGGAATCTCCCGCACAAGAGACAACCCAATGGCGCACAGAAGCCGAACAATCATTGCAGGCTATTGATGAAGATCGCACAACCTCCCTCACCCTCGCAGCAGCTATTCGAGAACGAGGTAATGATGATGGACTGGATAAACTCGAACAACGCTCAATTCCGCTGGTTTTTCAACGTGCGATAGGCAACGAAAAATTACTCACTCTTGGTCTAAACTACATCGACTTGGATGCCGGTTCATTAAGATTGCAGGATAGTAATCGCTACGGAAGCCTTGAATTGGCCTCAAACAACAGCAACATTTCTCAAGTAACTGGTAGCAGCAACGGTATCGCTCCAAATGTAAAAATAGACTCCGACATCTGGTCTGTTGATATTGGCTCAACACCGACTGACTTTAATATCAGTAATCTTGTTGGAGGTGTTAGTTGGCGCTTTCCGGCTTATGATTACTCGCTTGAGGTCTCCGCTTCACGCCGTGCGGTGAAAGAATCCCTGCTCTCCTATGCCGGTGCTTTCGATCCACAGTCTAACCAGCTCTGGGGCGGAGTAACCCGCAGCGGTGCTCAGATCAACTACAGTACAGCATATAAAAACAGCCTTTTTTATACACAAGCTGACACTTATCGTCTGGAAGGAAAGCGTGTTCTGGATAATACTGAATTGGGCTTATCAGGCGGCCTTAGCTGGCCCATATTGGTCACTGATGAGCAAAAAGCATCTCTGGGCATCCACCTCTCTGTCAGAGACTTTAAGGAAAACTTGGGGTTTTATAGCCTAGGACACGGTGGTTATTTCAGCCCAAGCAATTTTATATCCTTGAGTATTCCGTTTGAATTTCAAAAGCAACTTGGAAACTTAGCCTATCGAATCAATATGTCAGTCGGCATACAGCAATTTAATCAAGCCGCAACAGATGTTTTCCCAAACAACCCTGAATTACAAACCCAATTAGTAACTCTGGCCGCAACTGACAACGCACTGATATCTCGTCACGCTAGAGCAGAAACATCAAATGGCGTCTATACTCTGGGTGGTGAAGTGGGGTATTCTCTCGACAAGCGGTTGATCATTGGAGGATGGACCTCACTCAATAATACAAATAATTTCGATGAAATGGCTGGCGGGATGTTTTTGCGGTATTCCTGGGATTCACTCTCGCAACTGCAACTCCTACCGAAAAAGTCATTCGTATACTCAGAGGTATGGTGATGATATCAAAAAGAAAAATAGCCCTAAGCTTGCTCGTGGGCGTGCCGCTAGCATTACATGGAAATCCTTTAGATATCAGTGGCTTAGAAAATATAACTGCATTAAATTCTAGTATACAGCAAGACCTTAGCAAAGAGCGTTTTACTCGATATGAGATGGAAAGAGCCACCCATACTCGCTCTCAGAGTTCAGCCAAATTTGAGCTCCTCCAACCTAAAGCAATCTCTGCTGCCAGTGCTGTTGCCGAGCCTCTACAACTACAGCGTCCTCAGCCATATTCACAATCTTTCCGAGCAACCGTTTTATTTTAGAAACCGTTAAGGGCGTCTCTAAAAATTATTAGTTCGCTCATCATAACTGCCGTTAACGCCTGCTCCTGAAAAACTGTTTGAGCTTTTCTGAGCATTCTGCTTGCAGCACACCGCCAATGACCTCTACATGGTGGTTGTGCAATGGATCTCCCAACACGGTAAACATGCTTCCCGCGGCACCCGTTTTAGGATCGTAGGCTCCAAAAACGACTCTTTCGACTCTTGCGTGAATCATCGCAGCAGCACACATGGTGCATGGCTCCAAAGTGACGTAAAGTGTTGTGTTTGGAAGTCTGTAGTTGTCGAGATGTTTGCCTGCCGCTCGTAGCGCCATGATCTCTGCATGGGCCGTGGGATCGTGATCAGTAATGGGCTGATTCCAACCCTCAGCTATGAGGTTATCGTTCTGAACCATCAGCGCACCCACGGGGACCTCCCCCATTTGCTGCGCTTTATCTGCCAGCTCTAACGCCCGAGACATCCATTCTTCATTACTGGTGATCGCGCTTTACTCCCATTCAATGGTTGCCGGAGGCTTTCCAGATATATCATAAGTTACTCGTGATATACCCTGTATCTCGTTGATTATTCGACGAGAAACCAAATCCAGAAAATCGTATGGCAGATGAGACCAGCGCGCAGTCATGAAATCAATGGTTTCTACAGACCTTAAGGTCACAACATAGTCGTAACGCCGCCCATCCCCCATTACACCGACGGCTTTAACCGGTAGAAAAACAGTAAATGCTTGTGAAACCTGATTGTATAAATCGTGATTTCGTAATTCAGAAATAAAGATGTGATCAGCAAGCCGGAGTAAGTCTGCGTATTCTTTTTTCACTTCGCCGAGTATCCGTACGCCCAACCCAGGGCCAGGGAAAGGATGACGGAATACCATCTCCTCTGGTAGCCCAAGTTCGAGGCCAATCTTTCTAACCTCATCTTTGAACAACTCTCGCAGCGGTTCGACAAGCTCCAACTCCATATCATCAGGCAAACCGCCGACATTGTGGTGCGATTTAATCACCTTAGCTTTACCTGTCTTGCCTCCGGCAGACTCGATGACATCGGGATAAATCGTGCCTTGAGCCAGCCATTTTGCATTAGGTAATTTTCGCGCTTCTTCTTCAAATATTTTGATGAACAAATTGCCAATGACTTTACGTTTTTTCTCAGGGTCTGTCTCACCAGCAAGCGCATCGAGAAAACGTGATTCCGCATTGACTCGAATGACTTTGACGCCCATGTGCTCAGCAAAGGTTGCCATCACCTCATCGCCTTCATGCAGACGCAACAAGCCGTTATCAACAAATACGCAGGTGAGCTGTGTACCAATGGCCTCATGTAGCATGGCTGCTACCACGGAAGAATCTACGCCGCCAGAAAGTCCCAGAATGACTTCATCAGAACCTACTTTTTCGCGGATACTGCTGATATTGGTGTCGATAATATTGTCAGCATTCCACAACGCATCGCAGCCACAAATCTCGCGGATAAACCGCTCGATGATCGCCCCACCCTGCTTGGTATGTGTGACTTCAGGATGGAACTGGACACCGTAATATTGTCTAGATTCATCCGCGATACCTGCAATTGGGGCGCTGTCAGTGCTTGCCATGATAGAAAATCCATCGGGCAATGCAATGACTCGATCTGCATGGGACATCCAGACATCCAGCAAGCCGTAACCTTCTGCAGAGGTTTCATCTTCGATATCTTTAAGCAGCTGCGTGTGTCCGCGCGCCCTTACCTGGGCATAACCGTATTCGCGGTGATCAGCGGATTCGACTTCACCACCGAGCTGCGCGGCCATGGTTTGCATCCCGTAGCAGACACCAAAAACAGGAATACCCAGATCAAATACAGACTGAGGAGCCAAGGGCGATTCACCCTCAATCACTGATTCTGGACCACCCGATAAGATGATGCCTTTGGGATTGAGCGCGATAACGTCTTTGTCTTCGATGTCCCAGGGATGAATCTCACTGTAAACACCCAATTCACGCACTCGGCGAGCGATCAGCTGTGTGTATTGAGAGCCAAAATCCAGGATTAGGATCAGATCTGAATGAATATTTTTATCAGTCATAGTGCTTTTAGAGGGTTAAATTGTTACGGCATCGCTGATAATAGAAGTGTGATTTAGGGGCAGTAAATAGAGCTTCTATTTTTAGAGACGCCCTGAACACTGCCAGGCGATCAAAGGCTGTGGATGCGCCTGTTAAAGCACATCGTACAAAAAAAATCTAGCTAACGCGGTAGTTAGGCGCTTCTTTCGTAATACTCACATCATGCACATGACTTTCCGCCATACCCGCTGAAGTGACGCGGATGAACTCCGGCTTACTGCGCAATTCATTGATATCAGCGGTACCGACATATCCCATACTGGAGCGAATACCGCCCAATAACTGGTGAATTATCGCAGATAGCGCACCCTTATAAGGCACCCTGCCCTCAACCCCTTCCGGCACCAATTTATCCGCCTGACTTTCTTTTTCTTGAAAGTACCGATCACTGGAGCCTTCCGCCATCGCACCAAGCGACCCCATGCCGCGATAAGATTTATAGGAACGCCCTTGAAACAGTTCAATTTCACCCGGCGCTTCCTCTGTGCCTGCAAACATACTGCCGAGCATGATGGAATAAGCGCCAGCAACCAACGCTTTGGATGCATCGCCAGAAAAGCGAATACCACCATCGGCAATCAACGGAATACCCGTGCCTTCCAATGCTGCCGAGACATTATCTATCGCAGTAATCTGCGGTACGCCAACGCCTGCAACAATCCTGGTGGTACAAATCGAGCCAGGGCCAATACCCACTTTCACGCCATCGGCACCCGCGTCTGCCAACGCTTTCGCCGCAGCGCCAGAGGCTATGTTTCCACCAATAATCTGTAAATCAGGATAGGTTTTTTTAGTCCAGCGAACCCGTTCTAAAACACCCTCAGAATGTCCATGAGCAGTATCAATCACAATCACATCCACACCGGCATTGACCAGCGCTTCGATACGCTCTTCGGTATCTTCTCCGGTGCCAACAGCCGCTCCGACTCTTAATCGACCTTGCTCATCTTTACAGGCATTGGGAAAATCAGTGGATTTTTGGATATCTTTTACGGTGATCATGCCGCGCAATTTAAAGTCATCGTTGACGACCAACACCTTCTCGATACGATGCTTGTGTAATAGCTGGAGAACGGCATCCCTGCTCTCACCTTCTTTGACGGTAATGAGATTATCTTTACGCGTCATAATATTAGAAACAGGATCATCCGGGCGAGTCTCAAAACGCATATCCCGGCTAGTAATAATACCCACCAGATCTTCACCATCGACCACTGGCAAGCCAGAAATATTATGCGCCTGGCGTATTTCCATCGCTTCGCGAATCGATTGTGACGGGGATACCGTTAGTGGCTCGAGAATGATGCCTGCTTCATGTTTCTTAACCCGACTCACTTCGTTTGCTTGTGCAGCAGGGCTCATGTTTTTATGGATAATTCCAATACCACCCTCTTGAGCCATCGCAATAGCCAATCGCGCTTCGGTGACGGTATCCATCGCAGCAGAGATGAGGGGGATATTTAAGCTAATTTTGCGCGTTAATTGCGTCGTTAAATCGACATCGCGGGGTAACACGGTGGAGTGTGCCGGCATTAGCAGAACATCATCGAAAGTGAGGGCTTCCTGGGCAATTCGCATGGTCGTGAGCTGTTAATTATCTGGCGACTGATTGTACCCCTTTAATGCCGAGAATTGCACCGCTGATATTACCGAGGAAAAGCGAATAGAAATTACGTAGCTACAAGATTCCTACTGCACAATCTATAAGTGTTCGAGTCCTTTTCTATGCACAAGCACTTCAGGCGATCAATATCACAAGCCCTGAAGACAAACTCGCCGCATTGCGGATAGAAAAATACAGAACCTCGCCAGACTAACAGAAGCCAAAATTCATTGACTAATTCTTTTGATCGCGATTGAATCATTTCTTGTGCTAGCTATCTGATTCACTGTGCCTGATTTATTCGACAAACTACCCTCTGAAAAAATCTATGCTGTTTCCGAGCTAAATCGGTTGGTGCGTGGATTGCTGGAAAACAAGTTTACCGATGTGCAAATTGAAGGTGAGATCGCCAATCTTTCCAAACCAGCCTCAGGACACCTGTATTTTTCACTCAAAGATGACAGTGCGCAGCTGCGTTGTGCGATGTTCCGCAACCGAAGTTTTGGTCTGCGCTACAAACCTCAAAGTGGTGATCAGGTCATTGCTCGCGGAAAAATCAGTTTGTATGAGGCGCGTGGCGATTATCAATTTATTATCGATACGCTACAGCCAGCGGGTGCCGGTGCGCTGCAACAAGCTTTTGATGCCTTAAAAGAAAAACTCCTGGTGGAAGGTTTATTCGACCAATCGCGGAAAAAAGCACTGCCAAGCATGGCGAAAAAAATTGCCGTGATCACCTCACCTAGCGGCGCTGCGATTCGCGATATTTTGCAAGTTTTGGGGCGTCGATTTCCGTTGCTTGAGGTAGTCATTTATCCCGTGCCGGTACAAGGCACGCAATCGGCTCCTGCCATTTGTGAAGCACTAGAACGAGCTGATCAACAGGTCGACATTGATATCATTTTGTTGTCACGCGGCGGTGGCTCCATAGAAGATCTTTGGTCGTTTAACGAAGAGCAGGTTGCCCGCGCAGTTGTCACTTGCAAGACTCCCACTATCTGCGGCGTCGGGCATGAAATTGATTTCACCATTGCAGATTTTGTTGCCGACATGCGTGCACCAACACCCTCGGCGGCGGCGGAGATCATCACCCCTGATCAACTGGAACTACGCCAACGCCTGAACGGATATCAACGCTCGTTGCGAAGTACCACCAACACCTTGATCCGCGATAAAACCAATCAGCTCGACTGGCTCAGTAAACGACTGCAACAAAAGCATCCTTTACAACAGCTCCAGCAACAGGCGCAACGAGTCGACGAGCTGGATAAAAGACTCCATTCCGCTCAGATTCGACAAATCCAGCAGGCCAGACAACGGCTCGGTGAGTTACAAACGCAACTGGCGAGACAATCTCCAGAGACGATGCTGGCAAATGTGAAGTCCTGCTACCAACAACTGGCGCTGCGACTTACCCAAGCGTGGCAAAATAAGCAGCAGATACTGGATAGTCAGCTTGCTCGTGCAACCAGCCAACTCGCATTACTCAATCCACAGGCGACGCTAGAAAGAGGCTACTCGATAGTTCGCTTGGAGAAGAGTGGAAAATTGGTCACCGATGTGAAACAGCTCAGTGTTGGCACAACCTTAAAAACTCGGGCCGCGATGGGTGAGTTTAGTGCCAAAGTAACAAAAACACATTCATCCTAAAAATTCATTAGACCTTTATGGCTCAGACAAAACCCAACCACACACCAATGATGCAGCAATACCTGCGCATCAAAGCAGAAAACCCCGGCATTTTAATGTTTTATCGGATGGGGGATTTCTATGAGCTGTTTTTTGATGACGCACGAAAGGCGTCAAAACTGCTCGATATCACACTGACACAACGCGGCAAATCCAATGGTGAGCCGATTGCGATGGCAGGTATCCCCTATCATGCAGCGGATCAGTATCTTGCAAAACTGGTGAAGCTGGGTGAGTCGATTGCCATTGTTGAGCAAATTGGTGATCCGGCAACCAGCAAAGGTCCGGTTGAAAGACAAGTGGTGCGCATTGTCACCCCCGGCACCATTACCGAGGAGGCACTGCTCGAAGAACGGCATGACAATTTACTCTGTGCGGTTTTTCAGTCTGAAGATGGTGGCTACGGGCTGGCGCATCTTGATTTATGCTCGGGCAGATTCGTGATTCAACAGTTGAGCGATGATGATGGATTGATCAGCGAACTTGGGCGACTGCACCCTGCTGAAATCCTGATTGCCGAAGACACACGCATACCGGGTGGAGAACGCACCGGCATCACCCGTCGCCCACCGTGGCACTTTGATTTTGAAACCGCAGTATCCGTGCTCACTCGGCAATTTGCTGTGAAAGATTTAAGCGGTTATGGCTGTGATCAACAGGAGCTGGCGGTGATCGCGGCTGGCGCGTTGCTGCAATATGTGCAGGAAACGCAGAAGAGCGCCCTGCCCCATTTAGACGGGTTACGGGTTGAATTCCAGCAAGATACTGTGATTTTGGATGCTGCCAGTCGCCGCAATCTGGAGCTCGAATGGAATCTTTCTGGCGGCCATGATCACACCCTTGTTTCTGTGGTTGATAGCACGGTGACAACAATGGGAGGTCGCTGCTTGCGTCGCTGGGTGAATCGGCCCTTGAGGAATCAGCAACAATTGGCGCTACGGCATAACTTTGTTGAGCAATTGCTGATCACTCGAATCCACGAGTCTGTACGCGAACAACTGCGCAGTGTGGGTGATATCGAACGTTGCCTGACCCGAATCGCACTGGGATCAGCACGTCCACGCGATTTATCGACATTACGAGATGCGGTGCGACAACTGCCCGAGCTACAACAAACACTCAAACCTCTGGAAGATGCCGAGTCTCAAAGACTGGCAACCGACATCAGCGAGCACCCCGATGTTGTCAATCTGCTCAATAATGCCGTCATTGATGCACCCCCAGTTTTAATCCGTGATGGCGGCGTCATCGCTAATGGCTATGACGCTGAGCTGGATGAGCTGCGCGGGCTGAGCACCAACGCCGACCAATTCCTCATTGATCTGGAACAACGGGAAAAAGAACGCACCGGATTAAATCTCAAAGTTGCTTACAACCGCGTGCATGGCTATTACATTGAAGTTTCAAAACTACAGTCTGACCAAGTGCCAGAAGACTACATCCGACGACAAACGCTCAAAGCAGCCGAACGATACGTCACCCCGGAGCTGAAAAGCTTTGAAGACAAAGTGCTCTCGGCGCGCGAAAGATCACTGGCAAGGGAGAAATTCCTCTACGAACAATTACTCAAACAACTAATACAATGGCAAGCAGCGCTACGCACCACAGCTGCCGCAATTGCTGAACTTGATACGCTTTGTGCATTTGCAGAAACCGCAGATCGGAACCGTTACTGCAAACCTCAGCTGACCGATAACGCTGAGCTAAATCTAACAGCCAGTCGCCATCCAGTTGTCGAACAAGTCCTCGATGAGCCTTTTGTGCCTAACGATATTTTGCTGGATGACGGACGCCGATTACTGATTGTCACCGGCCCCAACATGGGTGGTAAATCGACTTATATGCGACAGGTCGCGTTGATTCTATTAATGGCGCACATTGGTAGCTTTGTCCCCGCAGATGCAGCCGTCATCGGCGTCTTTGATCGAATCTTCACCCGTATCGGCGCCTCCGATGATCT
>CAZUAW010000009.1:6260-22702 GCA_964618535.1 uncultured Thiotrichales bacterium | reverse complement strand
GGAATCAATAGATAAGCGAGAACTCGTGTAATTCATGAAATATTCGGGCTAGTGCTCCAGCAACACTGTTTTGATGGAGTACTAGGTTTGTAATCGCAGCTTAAGTGATGGGTCTGTCTGTTATTCATTACTTTATCTGCGGATGTGCTAATATAAAGAAAACAAATATAATCAATGGATTGAGCTATATAGTTAAAGTAGGTATCAGGTTGAGGCAGGCAGTTAAAAAATCACAGATGAGTAAGCCGTTAGCGGTACATCTCAGCAGAGGCATTCGCGAAGCTGCGTTGTTCTTGTTGGGCGCGCTGGCAATTTTCTTGTTAATTGCACTCGCAACTTATGATGTGCGCGACCCTGGCTGGTCGCATACCGGGCAGGGCGTATCGCTGAACAATGCAGGTGGCAATATCGGTGCCTGGTTTGCCGATGTTTTCCTCTATCTATTTGGTTATCTCGCCTATCTTGCACCGGTGATGGTCGGTATCAGTGCCTGGCTGGTTTACAAAGGCGAGCATGAAACAGGTCGTTTTGACTGGATGGAATTGAGTATTCACTGGATCGGTTTTTGCCTGACACTGATTACCGGCTGCGGGTTAGCTGCCATGCATTTTGGTGGGTTTGATTTGCCGATGCATGCAGGTGGCCTACTGGGTGAAGGCGTCAGCGGTTCTCTTATAAAAGGGTTTAATCCTATCGGCGCAACTTTGCTGCTTTTAGCGACATTTCTCGCTGGGTTCACGCTTTTTTCAAGTATTTCATGGTTTGTCGTGCTTGATCGTGTTGGTGGTTGGACAATCGGTGCCTTCACTTGGGCGTGGATGAATCTGTTTACTTTGAAAGATCGCTGGGCAGTGAAGAAGGTTCGAGTAGCGCGTAAAGAGGTTTTCGAGAAAGCGCAGACGAAACTCAAAAAACAGAAAAAGCCTCGTATTGAACCGAAAGTTAGAAAACCTGAAATCAGCACCCGTCCCGCGCGTGAAAAACAGCTGCCGTTGTTCAAGACGCCGGTGGATGGTGGGTTGCCAACAATTGATTTGCTGGATGCCCCGCGTGAGCAAAATTTAGGGTATTCCAAGCAGGAGCTCGAAGCGCTGTCTCGACTGGTTGAATTGAAGCTGCTGGATTTTAAAATCGAAGCACAGGTTGAATCAGTGCATCCCGGTCCGGTGGTGACACGGTTTGAGTTGACTCTTGCGCCTGGCACCAAGGTGAGCAAGATTACTGCGCTGTCTAAGGATTTGGCGCGTTCTTTGTCGGTCATTAGTGTGCGAGTGGTTGAGGTTATTCAGGGTAAATCGACAATCGGTTTAGAGATTCCCAACGAATCCAGAGAAATGGTTTTTCTCAGCGAAATACTCGCCTCGAAAGCATTTGATAAGGCGCGTTCTCCACTGACTCTGGGATTAGGTAAGACCATTTCCGGTGACCCAATGGTGGTTGATGTTGCCAAAATGCCGCATGTCTTGGTGGCTGGAACTACCGGTTCGGGTAAATCAGTGGCCGTAAATTCAATGCTACTGAGCGTGCTATTTAAAGCCACGCCGGAAGAAGTCCGACTGATTTTGATTGATCCCAAAATGCTCGAGCTCAGTGTGTATGAAGGTATCCCGCATTTGCTTGCGCCGGTTGTAACGGACATGAAAGATGCGGCTAACTCGCTGCGTTGGGCGGTGGCGGAAATGGAGCGTCGCTACAAACTGATGTCAGGGCTCGGCGTGAGAAATCTGGCGGGTTATAACCGCAAGGTGAAAGATGCAAAAAAGAAGGGTGAGCCGATTAAGGATCCTTTGTGGAAGCCGAATGACTTGATCGAAGGTGATGCGCCGGAAGATTTGGATCACTTGCCCAATATCCTTATCGTGATCGACGAATTTGCCGATATGATGATGATTGTAGGTAAAAAGGTTGAAGAGCTGATTGCCCGTCTGGCGCAAAAAGCGCGGGCTGCGGGCATTCATTTAATTGTAGCAACGCAGCGCCCATCGGTGGATGTCATTACCGGTTTAATCAAGGCGAACATCCCAACGCGAATCGCATTTCAAGTGTCTTCTAAAGTGGATTCCCGCACCATTCTTGATCAGATGGGGGCAGAAAACCTGCTCGGCAATGGTGATATGTTGTATTTGCCTGGCACTGGGCAGCCGATACGTTGCCACGGCGCGTTTGTTGATGATCATGAGGTGCATCAGGTCGCAGTGTTCCTGCGCTCACAGGGAGAACCCAATTATCTTGATGAGATCACCGAAGGTTCCGATGCTTTTGATGCGCCATTACCAGGATTGGAGCCAATTACTGATTCTGCTGCCGAAACAGATGCGTTGTATGATCAAGCCGTTGCTATTGTCACTGAATCTAACAAGGCGTCGATTTCTTATGTACAACGACGCTTAAAGGTTGGGTATAACCGCGCTGCTACGATGATCGAGCATATGGAGGCAGCAGGTGTCGTTAGCGCCGTGCAGAGTAACGGCACGCGCCAAGTTATCGCGCCACCGCCGCCTGAGCTGTAATATGCTCCAGTTGGTTGGGTTGAATCCCGCCTGCCATTGATTAACTGGATTCAGGGTAAGATGACTCGCAGGCTTAGCACATCTTCCGATAGTCATTCATCTTGAATTAAGCTAGTCAGGTCTAAACTCAATAATAATTATTCTATAAATACCTAGAAGGTCACAATGAAAATGAAATTTACAAAAAATGCATTAATAGCTGGATTGTTATTTTTCGCGGCGAGCGTTGCCAATGCTGCGAGCGGTACTGAATTTCTCAATCATTTTATGACGAAGGTGAAAACACTCGATGCCGTGTTTACACAAGAGGTTGTTAATGATCAGGGGCAAATTACGCAGACCTCTTACGGTCAGTTTAAATTGAAGCGACCGGGTAAATTCCTCTGGGAATATGAGTCTCCCGCACCACAAAAAATCATTTCTGATGGCAAGAACATGTGGATTTATGATGTGGAGCTGGAGCAGGTCACGGTCAAGCCAATTTCATCTGCGCTGGGTTCCTCGCCAGCGGCAATTTTGACCCATCAATCAGATTTGAGTAAAGACTACGTCATTCTCGAAAAGCCAGCGCGTGAAGGCTTGCAGTGGGTCGATATGCGGCCTAAAAATAAACAAGGCGATTTCCTGAAAATCCTTGTTGGTCTTGATGATGCCGGTGTTCAGGCAATGGATTTATATGACCAGTTTGGTCAGATCACCATGATCAGATTCCGTGAGAGTGATTTTAATGTACCAGTCAAATCTTCAGTCTTTAATTTTCGTCCACCTGCTGGTGTTGATGTCATTGGCAGCCCATCGTAGCGAGCAACCGCATAGAAACCTGTGGATAGTCATCAGCCGTTAGCTGATCGATTGCGCCCAGCCTGCCTGGAGGATATCTTCGGGCAGGATCATTTACTCGCTCCAGGTAAACCGCTTTTTGAAGCGGTGTCGCAGGGGCGACTTCATTCGATGGTTTTCTGGGGACCGCCTGGCACGGGTAAAACCACGCTTGCGAGTCTCATCGCTGATAAATCCAACGCTCAGTTTATTGCGATTTCAGCGGTACTTTCCGGCGTTAAAGAAATTCGCGCAGCCATTGATCTTGCCAAAAAGCATCGTGAAATCAGCGGTGAAGCGACCATTTTATTTGTCGATGAAGTACATCGTTTTAATAAATCCCAGCAGGATGCTTTTCTGCCACATATTGAATCTGGCGTTATTACCTTTGTTGGTGCAACCACTGAAAATCCCTCTTTCGAGCTGAATAACGCGCTGTTGTCGCGGCTCCGAACTTATGTCCTCAAACCGCTATCCAGCGAGGCTTTGGCAGCTATTGCTAATCGCGCTGTCGGCATTCTCTCGTCTGATCGCAGTTTGGAGATTGAAATTGCCGATGATGATATTGAAACGCTGGTTGCCTATGCAGATGGCGATGCCAGACGATTGCTAAATCTGCTCGAAGTCGCCGCTGATCTGGCTGTCGAAAAAGACGCCAATCTGGCGCTCGATGCTGATCTGATCGCATCGCTAGTGACCGAAGGTGGACGTCGATTCGATAAGGGTGGAGAAGCTTTTTACGACCAAATTTCAGCGTTGCACAAATCTGTGCGAGGCAGTCATCCCGATGCCGCGTTGTACTGGTTTTGCCGGATGCTTGATGGTGGATGTGATCCGCGTTATCTCGCCAGAAGAATCATTCGCATTGCCTCAGAAGATATCGGTAACGCCGACCCGCGCGCTTTGCCTCTCTGTCTGGATGCCGCCGCAGCGTATGAAAGGCTTGGGAGCCCAGAGGGCGAATTGCCGCTGGCGCAAGCGGTGCTCTATCTAGCGTGTGCGCCTAAGAGTAATGCTGCTTATCAGGCATTTAATCTGACCATGCAAACCATCAAAGAGTCTGGTTCGCTGGAGGTGCCAATGCATATCCGCAACGCGCCAACCGAGTTAATGAAAAGCTTGGATTATGGAAAAGGCTATCGCTATGCGCATAATGAAGATCAGGGCTATGCTGCTGGAGAAAACTACATGCCGGATGAGTTAAAGGATGTACAGTTTTATTATCCAGTAGGTCGTGGCCTGGAAATCAAAATTCGAGATAAACTGGCTTCGCTTAAAGCGCTGGATCTTCAGGCAAAGCAGCGTTCTAAATAGAAATGAAAAAGCCCGGCCTTCGCCGGAATGACCGAGAATCTTGAATCAAGTGATCACTCAACCCATAAAGTTAGAGCTTAAAATCATGAATAGAAATCAACTAGCCATCATCTGTCTGATTGCCGCATTTATAATGCTAATCCCTGGAGTAACTCAGCCGATTCTCACATTGCAGGGAACAGTCGATAAGGCTCAGTTGGTTGATCTCGGCAAACAAGTTGTGGCAGGTAATCCAGGTCTTGCTCCGATGATCAGTGGTATGGCGTTGAACCTGCTAGATAATTTGCAAGTCAGCGGCAGCATTCAGGCGTACGAAAAAACCCGTAGTATTCTCGGTACTGTTGGTGAGTTATTCCGCAGTAAAAATTTCATTGTCGGTTTTCTGGTGATGTTGTTTTCGGTCATCGTGCCGTTACTCAAAGGTGGATTAATCCTCTCCAGTCAGTTCAGTAAAAACAAAGCTTGGAAACAACGCAGCTTCAACATCGCCAGTCTGATCAGTAAATGGTCAATGGCCGATGTTTTTGTTGTGGCTGTAGTGGTGGCTTTTCTCGCTGCCAATGCCTCTCAGGATATGGGCGAAATCTTCTCTCTAAATGCAAGTTTTGGCATTGGATTCTATTTCTTTCTTGGTTATTGTTTACTGTCGCTGGCATCAGCACAGTTGATGCGACGTCCTGAGTAATGAATTCAGGTAAAATGCTTCTATGGAATTGTTAAACCTCAATAAAACTAAGAAACAAAGCCGTGAACTGGTTAAGTTGCACGAAAGCTTGGATGCGAGTTCTCAGCAGTCACTGCTCGATTATGCGCAATGGTTGACCACGCGTTCTCCCGAAGCAGCAGCGGAGGCAGGAGAAGTTCTGGTGCCTTTGGAAATTCCCCGTCCGGAAGAGGAGAGCGTGGTGAGGGCAATTAAACGTCTGGTGGCAACTTTTCCGATGGTTGATCGGAGTAATTTGTTTAATGAGACTTCATCACTAATGACCCAGCATGTGATGCAGGGAAAACAGGCTTGCGATGCGATTGATGAGCTGGAAGTTTTATTTAGATCAGAATATGAAAAATTGAGCGGATCAGCATGATCAAGTTTCTCCAAGACTGGTACGAACGCCATTTTTCAAATCCTCAGGTGGCCTTTCTCGCGGTTATTTTAATACTTGGTTTTGCCATTGTTTTGCTGGCAGGGAAAGTATTGGCTCCGTTGCTGATTGCGCTGATTATGGCCTACATTCTGGATGGTGCGGTTGAGTGGTTAGTGATTGCGAAATTACCCCGAGCTGTTGCCGTGGCCATTGTTTTTCTGCTGTTTATGGGTGGGTTTTTAGCCATTATGATTTGGTTGCTGCCACTGCTGCTCAAACAGGCGGCGCAGTTTTTCTCAGAAGTACCGCAAATGGCGAACAAGGGTCAGCATTTGTTAATGCAGTTGCCAGAACGCTATCCAGACATGATTACGCCAGAGGATGTTGTTTCGGTGATTAGCCAAATTCGTTCTGAGCTAGCCGGGATGGGGCAGCGGGTTGTGAGTCTCTCGGTAAGTTCGGTGATCAATGTTCTGACCATTCTGGTCTACATGGTGCTGGTGCCAGTGCTGATCTTTTTTCTCCTCAAGGATAAGCAGAAGCTGACAAATTGGGCGACGGGATTTTTACCGCGAGACCGAGCGTTGTCGATGCAGGTTTGGCACGAAATGAATGAGAAAATTGCGGGCTATATGCGCGGCAAACTGGCAGAAATCCTGATCGCATGGATTGTTAGCTATGTTACATTTTCATTGCTCGATTTGAATTATGCGATGTTACTGTCGGTGATCGTTGGATTATCGGTGATTATACCTTTTGTTGGTGCAGCGGTGGTTACGTTACCGATTGGGTTAATTGCCTATTTCCAATGGGGATTTTCCAGCGAATTATTTTACGTGTTGCTGGCTTACGCCATTATCCAGTTTCTCGACGGCAATCTGCTGGTACCGCTATTGTTTTCAGAAGCGGTTAATTTACATCCCGTGGCTATCATTGCTGCGGTGTTAATTTTTGGTGGTATCTGGGGGGTTTGGGGTGTGTTTTTCGCGATTCCATTGGCAACCCTGGTGCAGGCAGTGCTCAATGCCTGGCCAAAAGAAAGTACAGAATTGGTTCCGGAATCAGTCATAGAAACTGACTAATAAAAAGATGCAAGGAATGATATGACGGATAAGGATCATCGTCGCTGGCTGGCGAGGTTTGCTCACTGGTTAGTGCTGGCAACGTCAAAAACGCTCAGTAAAGAAACACTAGAATCCAAACCAGCGCTTGTTTTTGTGCCGCATCCTGATGACGAAACCCTGGGTTGCGGCGGTACGATTCTGATAAAACGGGAGCGAGGAACGGCGGTGCGAGTCATTTATATGACTGATGGAAGCGGTGCTTCAAACAGTTCAATGGACTTGGTTAAAATACGTCATACGGAAGCGTTGGAGGCTTGTGCTACGCTGGATTTAGAGGCTGAATCTGTCGAGTTTATGGATTTTTCGGATGGTCATTTGGCTGATTTTGAGCAGCAGGCTGTGCCCCAACTAATCGAAATTCTAAAACGCTATCCCGGTTATGAACTCTACCTGCCTGCGGCTGATGACGGGCATCCTGATCACGAAGCGACAACCAGGTTTGTTGCTGCGGCAGCGGCTAAAACTGGCGACTGGGAAATTAACGAGTATCCTGTTTGGCGCTGGAATCAATACCCATTTGTGATGGAGAAAGGCTGTGGTTTACGCTGCAAAGCCAGACAGGTCAAAAGTTTTATCCGATATTTTTTGTTTGATTCCACTGTCAAAGTGCCTGTGAAAAATCAGTTGGAACAAAAGCATTCAGCATTAAGCAAGCACGTTTCTCAGATGACGAAAACTTATGATGACGAAAATTTCACTTTGAAGGAAATTGGCAATGGCGAGTGGTTGTCTGTTTTATTAACGGATTATGAAGTTTTCAAGCGACAGAGATAACCGCAGATTGCATAGATTTATGCAGATAAGTTGGAATCAAATCTAAGTAATCTGTAGCTTTAAATACCAGACTTAAAGATATTACAAAATATCCGATGCAAAATCAGCCAAACGCGAGCGCTCACCACGGGTCAGTATGATATGACCGCTATGTTCCCATTGTTTGAAATGATCAACAACATAAGTTAAACCGGAAGTGGTTTCGGTTAGATACGGCGTATCAATCTGCCCGATGTTGCCAAGACACACGACCTTTGTTCCAGGCCCTGCGCGGGTGATGAGCGTTTTCATCTGCTTGGCTGTGAGGTTTTGGGCTTCGTCGAGAATGATGTAGCGATTTAAAAATGTCCGTCCCCGCATGAAGTTGAGCGAACGAATTTTGATGCGATTTTGAATTAAGTCGTTAGTCGCTGCACGTCCCCAGTCTCCGCCCCCTTCGGTATCTGTGAGTACTTCCATATTGTCCATGAGTGCGCCCATCCACGGAGCCATTTTTTCTTCTTCGGTGCCGGGGAGAAAACCGATATCTTCACCAACAGGAACGGTGACACGCGTCATAATGATCTCGCGATACCGCTTGTCTTCCAGCGTTTGAGCAAGCCCAGCAGCGAGGGTTAACAGGGTTTTACCTGTGCCCGCCGGGCCGACCAATGTGACGAAATCAATTTCCGGGTCCATCAATAAGTTGAGCGCAAAATTTTGTTCTGGGTTGCGTGCATTGATGCCCCAAACGGTATGACGAGGCACGGTGTAATCCTGCACGGTCTCAATGATTGCGTGATCGTCTTTAATTTCTCGAACAATGGCGTTGAGTGGGCTTGACTCATTGGTGGTGAAAATACATTCATTCGGATACCAGCTGGCGGTATCAGGACCTGTGAGTTTATAAAAAGTCCGTCCCTCGTCCTGCCAGGATTCCATGTTCTTGGAATGAGTTTCCCAGAAATCTTCCTCCAGTGGTTGATAGCCTGTATAGAGCAGATCAACATCATCCAGCACTTTATCGTTGAAATAGTCTTCAGCGAAAATACCGAGTACCGCCGCTTTGATGCGCAGATTAATGTCTTTGGAAACCAGAATGACGGCGATATCAGGCTTGGTTTCTTGCAACGCCAACGCGGTGGAGAGGATGCTGTTATCAGCGGTATGCCCAGGTAGTGAATCGGGAAGCCGAGAGCTGAACGTTTCGGTTTGGAAGAATAATCTGCCGCTGACCTTTTCTTCATCAAGATTGGTAAAGCCTGTCAGTGGTAGTCCATTGCCAATTTCGCTACGAGAAGCCGCTGCCATAAGTTCGTCGATAAAGCGACTGACCTGGCGTACGTTTCGCGAGACTTCGGACATGCCTTTTTTGGCTTTATCCAGTTCTTCGAGCACGACCATCGGTAGGAAAATGTCGTGTTCATGAAAACGAAACAGCGACGATGGGTCGTGCATTAAGACATTGGTGTCAAAGACGTAGAGTCTGCGATTGGCTGAAGCGATATTGGCGGCGTTCATTAGCTTAATCCTTGTGTCGCTTCTAGCACCTCATCGACATGTCCTTTGACCTTTACTTTGCGCCATTCTGCGGTGAGTTCACCTTGTTTGTTGATCAGGAAAGTACTGCGTTCAATGCCCATATATTTTTTCCCGTAGAGTTGTTTTTCTTTTATTACGTCGAACAATTTGCACAACGTCTCTTCAGGATCAGAGAGCAATTCAAACGGGAAGTTCTGTTTGGCTTTAAAATTTTCGTGTTTTTTTATGCTGTCGCGTGAGACGCCGAGAATGACGGCGTCGGCTTCGTCGAATAATAAAATACTATCGCGAAAGTTTTGTCCCTCGGTGGTGCAGCCGGAGGTGTCGTCTTTGGGGTAGAAGTAGAGTATGACGTGTTTTTTCCCTTTAAAATCAGACAGGGAAATGGTTTGCTCGCTGGTAGCGGCAGCAGAAAAATCGGGAACAGCTTTGTTGAGTTTGACCTGTGGCATGAATGACCTCTAATTTAGATACGAGGTAATTCTGGCACAAGTTGCCGCAAGAGACGATCTTACTAACAAGATGTCAACCGCACTCCTGAGTGACAGAAGTGCGGCTAGTTTTAGGCTAGCACTCCATCTGAAGTACTAGAGTTCTTCCGCAATCAGCTCAACACGACGGTTTTTGGAGCGTCCAGCTTCGGTGGTATTGGATGAGATTGGCTCTTCTTCACCTTTACCCGCATAGCGCATTCTGCTTGGGTCTACACCCTGCTGTGCCAGATATTGAGCAACTGCCATGGCGCGTTTTTCGGACAATGATTTGTTGGCCGCAGTATTGCCAGAATCATCGGTGTGTCCGATGATGGTGGCGCGAATTTCCGCGTATTGATTGAGATTGGCAGCCACGGTATTGAGAATAGATTTCGCTTCTCCAGTCAAACGAGAGGAACCAACATGAAAGTTAACGCCTTCGAGAATCCCTGTAAATTGATCAACCACGTTTTGCTGGTAGACCTCGGTGACAACAACCGGTTCGGGCGCTGGCGCGGCGACTTGAGTAGGAATCGCACAACCGCGATTATCAACGGGTGTTGCTGCTGGGGTGTTCAAGCATAGATCGAGATTGTCGATCACCCCATCGGCATCAACATCAAAAACCAGGGGATCTTGTTTGGGTAGCGGTGGCGCTTTGCTAGTCAATACTGCTGGCGGTGTAGGTGCTTTAAGTGCGCAGCCATTGACGCCAACGCCCACACCGCGGCGGGTATTGGGGCAGCGATCACGGCTGTCATCCACACCATCATTATCGATATCAATAACAACGGCTTTTTTCGGTAGCGCGGAGGGTCGACCAAAGCGTTTTAACAGATCAATTGAAACCAGTTGAGCTTCTTTATCATAGTAGTCGTATTCACCGCGAATGGAGAATCCATTCAACATTTGATACTCGACGCCTAATCCACCAATCACGCCGGAGACATCGTCTTTCTCAAAGGAGAGACCGTTAGCAGAGGTTGATAACTGGCCAATGCCCAGTTTGCCAAAAGCCGAAAACCCGGGCAGATTGTTGGGGAATTGATAGATTCCCTGTAAACCAAAAACACGGTAATCGAGCTGTCCTTTTCCGTTGGTTGCGTTTGCACCAGCAACAGCGCCACCACTACCATCAGGGGTATTACCGCCGAAGGGGAAATTTGGATCTTGCAAACCTGGCTGGTTATTGACGTTGCCGCCACCGCCCGCACCTGCTGTGACATTACCGTTTGTAATGGAGGTATCTTCAATTTCTACATGTCCCAGATCAGCAAACATGCCTTCAACTGAAAAATTGTTGCTCAGGTCATAGCCAAGAAAAACTTTGTATCCCGTGAAGGTGCCATCACCATAGTTGATGTTAGCGTCGTCAATTTCTGGATCAAGATTAGATGCGCCAATACCGAAGCCAGCATAGAGCTCACCATCACCCGCCTGTGCATTGGTATAAAAAAGCAGGCTCATCACTGCAACGGAGAGTGGGATCATTGAAAGAATGAGTTTTTGGGCTGGGTTGCCTGATTTTTTACCGGAATGCATTGATTTCTCCAATCCTGGGTGGTGGTTTAGTTATTTCATCTGTCAACTGGCGGACAGTGAATCGGTTGTTGTTCCGCTTTTGACGTAGTTCGAACGAGATTAATACACCTAGGACTAACTAAATTCTCGAAATTGCTCACAAAATTGACTTTGTTGATTAGTTGAGAGTGAATTGTGTGCGCGCGGTCATTAAATTTTCCGATCTTCGCGTTGCTAATGAAAACACTATCGGACTATTAGAGCGATAAACGGTTTACGCCTGTGAAGACCTCACTTATGATTCGCTATAGGGCACCTCTGAAAATAGAAGTGTGACTTAGGGAATGCAGAAAATAGTGCATTTTTTACCGAAAAATGAGGAGAATAGTGAGCTATTTAACGAGTTTTTGGGTGAAAAAGGTGCTGTTTAATGCGTTTCATAAGGTGTGCTTGTATTTTTAGAGGTGCCCTATCTAGATAAACGGAGACAAAAAAATGTTGCAAGGCAGTATGGTGGCGATGGTTACCCCGATGGATATGGAAGGGGAGATTGACTATGCCGCGCTGAACAAATTGATTGAGTTCCACATCGAGCAGGGTACGGATGCGATTGTTGCGATGGGGACAACAGGAGAATCCGCAACGCTGGATTTTGACGAGCATTGCGCGGTGATTAAAGCGACTGTGGATCACGTTGCAGGTCGAATCCCAGTCATCGCAGGTACTGGGGCGAATTCAACCTCCGAGGCGATTGAACTGACCCGCTGCGCCAAAGCGCACGGTGCGGATGCGGCATTGCTGGTAACACCGTATTACAACAAACCGCCTCAGGAAGGTTTGTATCAGCACTACAAGTTAATTGCAGAAACCGTCGATATTCCACAGATACTTTATAATGTCCCTGGTCGGACAGCCTGCGATATGTTGCCTGAAACGGTTGCCCGACTGGCTAAAGTCCCAAATATTATCGGTCTAAAGGAAGCGACCGGCAGTATTGATCGAATGAAGGAAGTCCTTGCGTTAGTGGGGGATAGCATCGATCTTTATAGCGGTGATGATGCCACCTCGCTGGCGTTTTTACTCGCTGGTGGCAAAGGCGTAATTTCTGTTACTACCAATGTTGCGCCAGCATTGATGCATCAGATGTGTCAGGCAGCACTCGCGGGTGATGCAAGGCTTGCGACTGAGATTAATCAAAAACTGAATGGGCTACACAATGACCTGTTTCTGGAAGCCAATCCTATTCCGGTCAAATGGGCAGTACAGCAGCTCGGTTTGATTAATGCCGGTATTCGCCTGCCGCTGATTTCCCTTGCAGAAGAATTTCATCCTCGGTTGCGCGCTGCCATGCAGCAAGCCGAGGTTATTAACTCGGAGACATCATGAATCGAATGATCTTTAGCGGTATTAGCGCAAGCACTATAAACCTAGAAAAATCAGTTGGATCACGAAAGGCCACGCAAGCTACTGACGCACCTGGCAAACCAGAAAAATCTCTTATCACCAGCAAGGTGACCACAAGTTTTCCTGATTCACCATGCACGCCAATATCTTACGTGTCTTTTTCGCGCCCAACTGATTTTTCTAGGTTAAACAGCGCGCTGACCTTATGCATTTTAGTCCTCATCAGCGGCTGTAGTTTAATGCCCAATAATGAAGATGACTATACAAAAAGTCGCGCCAATCCTACTCTCGAAGAGCCGCCTGAAATTTCCTTACCTACACCTAATGCGGCTTATAAAATACCCAAGTCAGCTGCACCTAAGGTGGAAAGCCCTCAATCAGCCGAGGGTGGTTCATCTTCTGAGAACATTGAGCTGAGACGTGATGGTTCGCTGCGGTGGCTGGATGTGCCTATCGCTTCGAATAACGTCTGGCAAATGGTTGTCGCGTTCTGGAAAGATCAGGATGTGAAGCTCGCAGAATCTGATGCCAAGCTTGCAATGCTGGAAACCGAATGGATTGAATCCAAAGCGGGTATTCCTACTGAGGGTTTAAAGGGGTTGTTGAAAAAGGCTGTCGGTAGTGATTCTGATCTTGCGCTACGCGACAAATATCGTTTGCGGATTCGCACTGAGAATAATGCTTCTCAAATCTACTTAACCCATCGCGGCGCAGTTTTGACACATGCAAAAGGTGACACACCACACTGGGAAATGCGTCAGCCGGAGCCAGAAAGAGAAGCAGAAATGCTGAGACGATTACAACTGTTCCTCTCGCACCAATAACGGCTGCTGGTGCGCTTTACTTCACTGGGTTCGGGCAGTCAGGGTAACGCGACGCTGATTGAATCTGGTGACTCCCTAGTGCTGATAGATTGTGGATTTTCAGCCAAAGAGTTAGAGCGACGCATGGCAGTGCGCGGCTGTCGCGCCGAAGATATCAGTGCAATTTTGCTAACCCATGAGCATGGTGATCATGCTTGTGGCGTGGGAGTGTTGTCGAGAAAGCACCAGCTTCCAGTCTGGACAACGCGTGGCACTGAATTGGCGGTCAAAGACAATCGTTTTCACCAGACCCATTATTTATCCACTTCTCAAAGCATCAAAATGGGCAATATGGAGATTCTGCCTTTTGCGGTGCCGCATGATGCGCGCGAACCCTGCCAGTTTCGCTTTAACGAAGGCAATCAGAGTCTTGGGTTGCTCACAGATACGGGCAGTATCACCCCACATATTATTGATGTGCTAAAGGGTTGCGATACGCTGCTGCTGGAGTTTAATTATGACCCGTTGATGCTCTCGCAAGGCGCATATCCGCCGGCACTTCAGCGTCGAATTGACGGAACCTGGGGGCATTTGTCCAACCATCAGGCAATGGGTTTTATGCAGCAACGTGATTCGACCGGATTGAAACGATTGATCGCCATGCATATCAGTGAGAAAAATAATTCTGTGGAGAAGGTGGATGAATGCTTGAATGCATCTGCTATGCCAAGTGATTGCGACGTGATCATCGCAGATCAAACCGGCGGCTTCGATTGGATGATTCTCGAATAACAGCTTAGACTTTCATTATGCTAAACATCCACAACACCCAAAGCGGGAAAAAAGAACCTTTCAAGCCCATCGACCCTGAGCGAATTACGATGTACGTCTGTGGGCCGACGGTATATAACTACATTCACATTGGCAATGCACGCCCCGTGGTCGTTTTTGATGTGTTGTTTCGTGTTCTTAAACACTACTATCCCAATGTTGTTTACGCGCGCAATATCACTGATGTGGATGATAAAATTAATCAGGCCGCGTTGGAAAATGATGAACCCATCCAGGTATTAGCAGACCGCTATATCGAAATTTATCACCAGGATGTTGCCGATCTTAATACCTTGCCACCCACCATTGAGCCGCGCGCTACTGAGCACATAAGCGAAATGTTAACGATGATTCAAACACTCATCGACAACGGTAATGCCTATGCGGCTGAGGGTCATGTTGTATTCGATGTCACCTCAATGGAAAGCTACGGCAAGCTATCTAACCGTAAGCTCGATGATATGCTGGCAGGCGCACGGGTCGAAGTAGCGGGCTATAAAAAATCGCCTGGTGATTTCGTCTTGTGGAAGCCTTCTACACCAGAGCTACCTGGTTGGGAAAGTCCCTGGGGACGAGGTCGGCCTGGCTGGCATCTGGAATGCTCAACAATGATCGAAAAACATCTGGGTGAAACCATAGATATTCATGGTGGTGGTCGAGATCTTATCTTTCCTCATCATGAGAATGAGCGCGCCCAGAGTGAATGCTGCCATCAGGGTAAAACCTTCGTGAATTACTGGATGCATAATGGTTATCTGACCGTTAGCGGTGAAAAAATGTCCAAATCAGAGGGTAACTTCTTTACTCTGCGCGATGTTCTGAAACAAGCTCCCGGCGAAGCTGCACGGTTTGCCTTACTATCAGGGCATTATCGTTCCCCGCTTGGCTGGTCGCCAGAATCGTTGATTCAAGCGAAAGCAGGGTTGGATGGACTGTACACCGCGCTAAACAAAGTGGTGAATATTCCGCTCGATACGAGCGCGGCGCCTGGCGATGCGTTTATGCAGGCAATGGATGATGACTTAAATACCCCTATGGCGATTGCGCAACTGCACGATCTAGCTCGACGTATCAATAAGTCAGAGGATGCCGCTGAACTAAAAGTATTGAAATCAGAGATACTAGCCAGTGGTGAGCTGCTAGGTATTTTGCAGCAGCAGCCCGAAGCCTGGTTTCGCTGGCAGGCAGTGGCTTCTGATGGACTGTCTGATGAAGCAATTGATGCGTTGATTGAGGAACGGATGCAAGCCAAGCAACATAAGGATTTTCAGCGCGCTGATGAAATTCGCAATCAATTACAGGAAGCCGGAATTTTATTGGAAGATGGCGCAGGTGAAACAACCTGGAAACGCGGATAGCCGGCAATTCAGAGAGAGTTCAGATCACAACAGTAGAATGTTAGTCCCGCAGCGATGCGGAGAGTAAATCAGGAGTAACCAATGAAAATTTCAAATGTAATTTTAGCCGTGGTGTTCGCAGCAATCGTCACCAGTTGCGCCACTTCTCCATTAGGTCGCAAACAGCTGATTCTGTTGCCAGCATCACAAATGGCTGATCTTGGTCGAGCCTCCTACGTGGATCTGAAAAAAAAGCAGCCGGTTGAACGAGACGCGCATAATAACCGCTACGTTCGCTGTGTTGCTGATGCACTCACTGCAGAACTTAGCGGAAAATGGGCCGAGCAGGATTGGGAAGTCACTGTGTTTAAAGATGACAGCCCCAACGCTTTTGCACTGCCCGGCGGCAAAATTGGCGTTCACACCGGTTTATTTAAAGCCGCAAAAAATCAACACCAGCTCGCCGCTGTAATGGGGCACGAAGTAGGCCATGTGATGGCAAGGCACGGCAACGAGCGCGTATCAACTAACCTTGCAGCACAAACAGGTCTTCAGCTGGCAACGGTTCTGGCGGGTGGAGCCAGTTCGCAAAAGCAGCAAGTGATGGGGCTGCTTGGGGTGGGTGTACAGGTTGGCGTGCTCTTGCCGTTTAGTCGTCGTCATGAGTCTGAAGCAGACTTGATCGGTCTAGAGTTAATGGCTTCAGCTGGATTTGATCCTCGCGCCAGTGTCGAGCTGTGGCAAAATATGCAAAAGCTCGGAGGAGAAAAGCCACCCGCGTTCCTTTCGACGCACCCGACAGGCGAGCGCCGTATCCATGATTTAAACCGCGCTATGGAAGCTTCACTAGCAATTTACGGTAAAGCCAGGTCAGCCGGTAAACGCCCAAGGTGTCATTGATAAAGCTGCCCACCAAGTTAACGCTT
>CAZUAW010000009.1:0-6160 GCA_964618535.1 uncultured Thiotrichales bacterium | reverse complement strand
GATTGATCTCTGGCGCGGCAAATTTACTCTGCATATTCTTTTCGGTACGAGTAAAGACCTCAGCGGGTTGTTTAGCTGTCTTTAGTACGCCTTGCCGTTTCCAAGTGTTTGAATATTGATAGCGATTTCTTATTCGTTTGAACATCTTCTGCCCCATATTCTTATTTTTTTGAGATGATCATTGATAGAGCCGATCATTTCAGCGACAGGTGGTAGTGTGTCGATTGCGTAACTTTTGCGCAAGCATCAGGATGAGTACTTCATCCCGAATTTACTGTTGCATCAAAAAGAGTCGAATATGTATCCACTGACCAAACCTTTGCGAGTGATGTACCTGGACGTAGGCGATGGCCATCGCTTGTATTTGGAAGAAAGTGGTATTGCCACAGGTATTCCGGTGATCTTTCTACACGGTGGGCCTGGCGCGGGTTGCTCGCCGTATCATCGGCGATTCTTTGATCCCGAGAAATACCGTGTGATTTTGTTTGATCAGCGTGGTGCGGGTAAATCCACCCCGCATGCTTCTTTGGATGCCAATACCACTCAGCATTTAGTGGGGGATCTGGAGAAAATCCGTGTTGCACTGGAGATTGATCAATGGATGGTATTTGGTGGATCCTGGGGTTCGACACTGGGATTGGCTTATGCCGAAGCATTTCCGCAACGAGTATTAGCGCTGGTGCTGCGAGGAATCTTCCTTTGTCGAGATCAGGATATCCAATGGTTTTATCAGCACGGCGCTGGACGAATCTTCCCTGATTTTTGGCAAGATTTTATCGCCCCGATTCCTGTTGAGGAGCGCGGTGACCTAGTGACGGCGTACTATCAGTATTTAACCGGTGAGGATGAGGTGATGCGGATGCGTGCCGCAGAAGCGTGGTCACTTTGGGAAAGTCGTACTGCAACGTTGCAATCCAATGTGCCTGAGGGCGATCACTTTCCCAATCCACATTTTGCACTCAGTCTGGCGCGAATTGAGGCGCATTACTTTGTGAATCATGGGTTTATGCGACCGAATCAATTGCTTGATAATGCGCATACGCTCAAAGGTATTCCTGGTGCTATTGTGCATGGTCGATACGATTGTATTTGTCCGATTGAGCAAGCATTTTCGCTGCATGAGGTTTGGCCGGATGCGAGTCTAAAAGTGATACCCGATGCAGGTCACTCCGCAACGGAGGCAGGTATTGCTAAAGCTTTGGTTGATGCGACTGATAGATTCGCGAGCAGTTTGGTATGATCGGGTTATTGCAACGTGTTACCCATGCATCTGTGGAAGTTGATCAGCAAGTAATCGGAGAAATTCAGCAGGGATTGATGGTGCTGATTGGCGTTGAAAAGCCGGATAACGAACAGATTGCAGATCGGTTATTAGAGCGAATATTGGGCTACCGAATATTTGTCGATCAAGAGGATAAAATGAATTTGTCACTGGTCGATATCGCAGGCGGTTTGCTGCTAGTGCCACAATTCACTTTACCCGCTGATACGCGCAAAGGCCGGCGCCCTAGCTTCGCGTCCGCTGCACCTCCAGACCAAGGGCGAGCGCTATTTACCTATATGCTGGAACGAGCCAAATCAATTCATGCAAATACCGCCTCCGGGCAGTTTGCGGCCGACATGCAAGTTCATCTAACCAATGATGGCCCTGCAACATTCTGGTTACAGGTGTAAACTCATCATTGAGAATGAAAAATAAAGGCTTAAAAAATGAAGAATAGTTTTCTAGTGACATTCGTACTGCTTCTTTGGGGCTGCCAGCCAGCCGATCAGGAAACATTGGTATCGGCGAGTCCAGAGCCGGAGGGTTCGGCTAAACCCGCATCAAACACCAATCAGCCAGCAACTGTCGCGCCAGCAACAGAGCCGGCAACGATCAGTGCAGATCTTGAGCGCGAAAAGCGCATGGCGGTGGAAATTGAAGACGCATTGCTAGATGGCGAACCTGTCTATTTAAACGACGCAAGCCATGAGTTTCTAACGATTGATACAGAGCCTGACGCATCGCCTAAAGGTGCTGTCATCCTATTACATGGCCGAGGTTTTCACCCTGATTGGCAAGATACGATTTATCCTTTGCGTATCGGTTTAGCCACAGCAGGTTGGAGAACCTTATCGGTGCAGATGCCGGTGCTAAAAAAGAATGCAAAATATAACGACTATGTGCCGTTATTCCCACAATCATTCCCTCGCATCGAAGCATCAATTGAATACCTCAAGAAACAAGGTATAGATAAAATCGTGCTGCTCGCCCACAGCTGCGGCGCGCATATGGCGATGAGTTGGATCAGAGAGAGAGGGGATAGCAGTATTCAAGCCTATATTGGCGTAGGCATGGGTGCGACAGATTATCAGCAGGCCATGAAAGCGCCTTTTCCGCTCGATCAGCTCAAGGTGCCTGTGCTCGATGTTTATGGTGCAGATGACTATCCCGCAGTGATTAGGTTGGCACCCTCACGAATCCACATGATGAAAAAAGCAGGAAATCCTCTTTCAGCTCAAAAGGTAGTGCCGGGCGCTAATCACTACTTCATCGGTAAGGAGGATAACTTGGTTGAAGTCGTTGCAGAATGGCTACGCGCTCTCTGACTCGAGGGCACCTCTAAAATATAGAATCACGATTGATGAAACGCATTAAACAGCACCTTTTTCACCCAAAAACCGCACCGCCATCCATGGCTCTTTGCGAAATACCGTTCATCCATGAACATAACTCGTCGAATAGCACACTATCCTCCTCGGCTCTGGCTCCTGCTTTGCTCTACCTTCTGCATCCATGCAGTCGTCATTTTTGGATAAAAAATGCACTATTTACTGCATTCCCTAAATCACACTTCTATTATAGAGACGCCCTCGAATAGCACTACGCGAGTGCGCTTAGTCAGGTTACAATACCGTCCATGACTCCTAGAATATCCAAGGTCGAGCGAAATACGCTCGAAACTCAAATCAGTGTTGAGATCAATCTCGACGGTACGGGTGAAGCTTCACTGCAAACCGGCGTGCCGTTTTTTGAGCATATGCTCCATCAGGTGGCACGTCACGGCATGGTAGATCTTGATATCACAGCCAATGGTGATCTCGAAATTGATGCGCATCACACGGTGGAAGATGTCGGTATAACGCTCGGTCAGGCGTTCTATAAAGCACTGGGGGATAAGAAAGGTATCACTCGATATGGGCATGCTTATGTACCGCTCGATGAATCCTTGTCACGTGTGGTGATTGATTTCTCTGGTCGTCCAGGGCTGCACTATCATGTTGACTATCCTCGTTCACACATTGGCGAGTTTGATGTGGATTTACTCAGCGAGTTCTTTCAGGGCTTTGTAAACCACGCGCAAGCGACTGTCCACATCGACAATCTTTGCGGCACTAACGCGCACCATATTGCTGAAACTATCTTTAAAGCTTTTGGCCGCACGCTAAGAATGGCGATGACTCCCGATGAGCGTATGCAAGGCGTGATGCCTTCCACCAAAGGCACGTTGTAATCCCATGATCCAGAAAATCGCTGTCGTGGATTACGGTATGGGCAACCTGCGTTCGGTCGTGAAAGCGCTGGAGTATGTGGCAGAGGGTAATGCGCAGGTGCTGCTCACGGATGAGCCGGATGTGATCGGCGCTGCTGATCGAGTCGTTTTCCCCGGCCAGGGCGCTGCCAAAGACTGCATGCGAGCGCTGACTGAAACCGGTATGGATGATGTCATCCGCGAGGCAGCTGCAAGCAAACCTTTTCTAGGGATCTGCATGGGTCAGCAAGTGTTAATGAAGCGTAGCGAAGAGAACGGTGGTACCGACTTGCTCGGACTCTATGCTGGCACAGTAGATCGTTTTCCTGAGACCCTGAATGGTGAGCGATACAAGGTGCCGCAAATGGGCTGGAATACCCTTCGACAAACGCAACCGCATCCGCTGTTTAAAGGCATTGACGACAATAGCTATTTCTATTTTGTTCATAGCTACTACTTGAATCCTGAAGACCCAAGTTTAATGGCGGGTGAAACCGAGTACGGGGTTAAATTTGCCGCTGCCATCGCTCGTGATAATGTCTTTGCCATCCAGTGTCACCCAGAAAAAAGTGCCGCTGCTGGCTTAAAATTACTCACCAATTTTATTCACTGGAATATTTAACAGACTATGGAACTCATTCCTGCAATTGATCTAAAAGATGGAAAATGCGTGCGGCTACGTCAGGGACGTATGGGTGACGAAACCATTTTCTCGGATAGTCCTGTTGAAATGGCGGATCGCTGGGTGGATGCTGGTGCTACACGCCTGCACCTGATTGACTTGGATGGCGCGTTCGCTGGCTCACCGGTGAACCATCAGGTGATCGAAGAAATCTGCGCCAAATATCCTGATGTGCCGGTGGAAGTCGGTGGTGGTATTCGCACCGCCGAAACTGTCGCGGCTTATCTTGAGGATGGCGTTCAATTTGCCATTATCGGCACCCAGGCGGTGAATGAGCCAAAAATTATCCGCGCGCTATGCGACGAGTTTCCCGGCCACATCATTGTTGGGCTAGATGCAAAACATGGGAAAGTCGCAGTCGATGGCTGGGCCAAAGTGTCCGAATTCAGTCTCATCGACATGGCAAAACGCTTTGAAGATGATGGCGTTGCCTCGATTATTTACACCGATATCAGCAAAGACGGCATGATGCAGGGCGTCAATGTGGAATCAACGGTGGAGCTGGCAAAAGCCATCACCATTCCGGTCATCGCCTCCGGCGGTGTGACCAATATTGAAGATATCCGCAAGCTCTGCGAAGTACAGAGTGTTGGCATTGAAGGCGTGGTTATCGGCAGAGCGTTATACGAAGGCACGCTGGATTTGGTGGAAGCCGAAGCGCTGGCTGCCAGTTACCGTTAGCGAGATAGTGAAAAGCACATGGCACTGACAAAAAGAATTATTCCTTGCATGGATGTTGACGCTGGTCGTGTCGTCAAAGGCGTGCAGTTTGTTGATATCCGTGATGCGGGTGATCCCGTAGAAATCGCGCGCCGCTATAACGATGAAGGCGCTGATGAGCTGACCTTTCTGGATATCACTGCCAGCTCCGATAATCGCGAATCCATGTACCACGTCATTGAAGCCGTGGCGAATACCGTTTTTATCCCGCTCACCGTTGGCGGAGGCATTCGCACTGTAGAAGATATTCGCCGCATGCTCAATCACGGTGCTGACAAAGTTGGCATCAATACTGCCGCAGTATTTAACCCCGATCTGGTTTCTGAAGCGAGCGCCAAAGTTGGCTCTCAATGCATCGTTGTATCAATTGATGCGAAAACCGTCAGCGCGGAAGGTGAAGCGCCTCGCTGGGAGATTTTCACCCATGGCGGCCGTAAACCAACCGGGCTGGATGCCATCGAATGGGCCAAAGAAATGACCGAGCGTGGCGCAGGTGAAATCTTGCTCACCAGCATGGATCGCGACGGCACCCGCAAGGGCTTTAATCTGCCGCTTACCCGAGCCGTTAGCGAAGCAGTACCGATTCCGCTGATTGCCTCTGGTGGTGTCGGCAATCTTCAGCACCTCGCCGATGGCGTACTCGAAGGCAAAGCCGATGCGGTACTCGCCGCCAGCATTTTCCATTTTGGCGATCACACAGTCGGTGAAGCCAAGGCTTTTATGGCCGAGCAGGGCATTCCAGTCCGTTTGTAATCCAGCCCTTCGTAATTTCCAATTATTCACATACGGATGGGATTCAGTTTCCATACTTAGTCCAGCTTTTTACATTAGTGTTTCTTTTTTGAGATTGCACAAGTTATAATATTGTTCTAACTCAGCGGGGTGGTTATGCAGGCGGTCATTCGAAAAATAGGCAATTCACGAGGCGTTATTATTCCTGCTTCGTTCCTAGCTGAAGCGGGGTTAAAGGAGCAAGTTGAGATAACTCTCAAAGACGATGCTGTTGTTATTACACCCATCGAAAAAGGACTCAGAACGGGATGGTTTGAGAACTATAAGGCTGAAGAGGATGATGACGCTTGGGTGGGGTACGCACCTCTTCCTGGTGAAGAGGATGAGTGGGAGTGGTGAATCGTTGTGAGGTTTATTGGGTTGAATTAGATCCAACCCGAGGCTCCGAAATTCGAAAAACTAGACCCTGTCTTGTCATTTCACCTGACGATATGAACAAAACTTTGCCGCGTGT
>CAZUAW010000008.1:5413-22863 GCA_964618535.1 uncultured Thiotrichales bacterium | reverse complement strand
GGAATCAATAGATAAGCGAGAACTCGTGTAATTCATGAAATATTCGGGCTAGGTGTCTTGTAACTCCGCGTGGATTTTTTCTTCGAGTAAATCAAAGTTTATAATTTGGGCAAACACACCGGATGCTTTGACGGATTGCTGATACATCTCACATTCACGCTCGTCATCGGTAGGCTGGATATCCAGCTTGGTGAGCCTGACCGGATGGGGAATTGAATGTACTTCAATCGCATAAAACTCAGCGCCTTCCAGCTGATTGATACCACGCACAATGGCGACGCGTCGGGTGCGAGTAAAACTTTCTGTATCATCACTCTGGCAAAGTAGCTCTAGTGAAACCAAGGGGACTGATTTACCGCGCCATTCTATTGCGCCTCTCAACCAGTTATTTTCATCGATACCACCATTTACCTCGGGTACAGGAATGACTTCGCTGATAATGGATTGAGGAATGACAATATTCTGGCCCCGTAAAGGTACTATTAATACTTGAATAGCTTCCTCAATGTACGACGCGGTTTTGTTCATTTTTGTCTCCATCGAGTAAGAAGTTAATATTTTCCAGTAGTTCTTGATCCTGATAAGGCTTGCCCAGAAACTGGTTTACACCTAGCTGCTGCGCACGTTCTCGGTGCTTTTTACCTGTTCGGGATGAGATCATGATAATGGGTAAATCACTGCTGTCTTCAGAATTTCGGACATGCTCGGCAAGCTCAAAACCATCCATGCGTGGCATCTCAATATCCAGCAGCATCATGTCCGGCGTAACCTCCTGCAGCTGCGCAACGGCATCTAGCCCATCTTTAGCAGTCACCACCTCGAAATCATGTCTCTCCAGCATCCGGGTGGTCACTTTGCGAATCGTAATGGAATCATCAACGACCATAATCAGTCGACGTTTCAGCTCTTCTTCTTCGACTGGCGCATCCTGAAAACTCTGCGTCTCAAGACTTTGGCGTATCATGCCGGCGATATCCGCAATGAGCACTATCTGACCATCGCCAAGAATCGTCGCACCAGAAATCCCTTCCAAAGAACCCAGTAATGGCCCCACTGGTTTGACTACAATTTCGCGGTTACCCAGAATCTCATCGACGATAAAGGCAACCTGATTATCACCAACACGTCCTAATAGCAGCGGATATACATGTTCGTCATCAAGCGCTTGGGGTACGACTTTTTCTAGCACTGAAGATAAACTGGAAATTTTAAAGTCTTCACCTGCGTAGCTGAGCGTGCCTGCCCCAGAGATCTTTTCGGCGAGTGATTTCCCAGCAACTTGCAACACACCTTCGATAGAATTCATTGGAATTGCGTACTGCGCTTTGTTGGCTGAGACTAGTAATGACTGATTGATCGCCAGGGTAAATGGAATGCTGACTATAAATGTGGAACCTTTGCCTGCTTCGGACTGAATTTCGAGCACGCCGTTGAGCTGCTTTAGCTGAGCAACTACCACATCCATTCCCACACCGCGACCAGCAACCTGGCTAATTTCATCCGCTGTGGTAAACCCTGACTTTAAAATCAGCGCGTGAATTTCTTCAGAAGTGAGCTTATCTGATTTACTAATCAGGCCGCTTTTTACGGCCTGAGCGAGTACTTTACCTTCATTAATTCCAGCGCCGTTGTCAGTCACACTGATTATAATCTGCGGGCCTTCACGGGAAATCGAAACATTAACCGTGCCGCTATCTTCCTTGCCAGCCTGCTGTCGTTCTTCGGGTGTTTCAATTCCGTGTGCCACTGCATTTCGGAGTAGATGCTCCAAAGGCACAATGATGCTTTCGAGCATTTTTCTATCAAGCTCATTATTATCACCGGAAATGGTCAATTCTATTTCTTTGCCCAGATCCATCGCGCTGCGACGTACCACCCTTCGCAAACGAGGCGCCATAACTTTAAATTTGGACATCCGAGTTTGCATCAAACCATCCTGAAGCTCGTTACTCACCCGTGATTGTTGTTGCAAAATTTTATCGATACTGGCGACTTCATCAACGAGTAACTGATGAATGTTTTTTAGATCACCGGTACTTTCTGCAAGTGAACGAGACAATTGCTGCAACTTCGAATATCGATCCAGCTCCAGCGGGTCAAAATGTTGATTTGCGCCGGTTTCATCAGGATTTACCGGCAAATCTTTATGACGATGAAGTATTTGCGCTTCAGCCTCCATCTCCAAGCTTCGCAGCTGCTCGGTTACGCGACGCACTGTTTGGTCTAATTCTTTCAGATTGAAGTCGAAAGAACCAACTTGCTGTTCTACCCGTGAATGGAAAACATTCACCTCGCCAATGTTATCGACCAGCTTATCCAGCAGCTCGGCTCGAATCCGTATCGCTTCTTGAATCCGGCCATCTGCCTCGGCATCTGCGTTGATGGCGGGCGCTGCTGGCAGATCAAGATCACCTTCCAATTCTTCCATCTCTGGTGCTTCGGCCTGCAATTCAATCTCTGTTTTTTCAACTTTTGGCACCGATGTTTCTTCAGCTTCTACATTATCTTCCAGTACTTGTTCTAAATCACTAATGGCACGAAAATCGGCTTCACTGAGGCTATCGCCAGCACGTACTTTTTCCAGTAGCTTGAGTTCTGTCTTGATGGAGTCTAGTGGCTGGTTATCTCGCACTTGCGAAGCCAATGAATTTATTCGGTCAAAAACGCCATGAGTGATGGAAAAAACATCCGAATTGCCTGAGAGCCGATCTGCTGAGATTCGACCCTTACTAACATCAGCGAGTAAAGTTTCGAGCGCGTGGCTTAGGTCACCTATTTCCTCAACCTCCGCCATTCTTGCGCTTCCCTTGAGTGTGTGAAGCTCGCGTTTGATCTCTTCAACGGGCGATAGATTGGCGGTATCTTTCTGCCATCTCACCATTGCATCGTCACAATTCTCTAGAATCTCGTGGCACTCTTCGATGAACACTGAGACCAATTCGGTAACCATCGTCGCGCTAAGCGTATCGCCCCCAGCGGGAGAATCAGGTAGGTCAATCGAATCTAAAACAATATGGCTTTCGGCAACCGGCTGGATCTCGATTTCCTCTGCAACTGCCAGATCTTCTTCGAAAATATCATGCAAATCTACGTCACTATCTTTGGCATTTCCCGATGCTTCAATAACAAATTTTGTTTGTTCAGACTGTTTTTTCAGGCTGGTTGTTAATGCTGAGAACAATTCGGAAAATTCATCACCCTGGGTTCTCGACTGATTTTCTTCGAGTTCTTTAAGCACTTTATCCGCATGACCTGCGAGCGCTAGAATCGCTTCTGTATCGCTATGATTAAAACTCGTAGAACCACTGAGTTTTTCACGTATGTACTTTTCGCAAGCAGAAAATGGCTCGGCAATTTCCTTAACATCCGCAGTACGCGCACTGCCGTTCAAGGTGTGCACAGCAATCGTCAACGCCTCACCAGGGCGCCAGGTTGCGCTGCTCTTAACCAGCGCTAAAGATTCTCTCAACACCTTAATATTACGACGTGCATCGGCGAGAAATATTTCCATTAATTCTGAGTCAATTTCCTCAGAAGGCTCAACAGCGCTGAAGTCCATACCGTCCGCTGAAATCGCCGACAACGTGGGTAACGGTTCAATACTTTCAAATTCTGCGGCATCAAATTCTTCAATAGGACTTGCGGCAGGCAACTCCTCTACTGTCTCAGACCGAGGGTCTTTTGGCACACCCAAGTCACCAGCACCGACCTTCTTAGCCCAAACAATATGCTGACACACGGCCTCATTAGGGAGCTGTTTTTGCTCTAGCTGTTTTTTGAGTTGGGGTAAGAGCTGAATACCTTTTTCTAGACAGTCCACCACCTCTGGTTCATGTCGCAATCCACCATCAATAATTTTATTGAAAATTGACTCATGAACCCAAGCGAATTCACCGATAATCTGCGCACCTATCAATCGCCCGCTGCCTTTAATGGTGTGAAAAGAACGCCGCGACTGGATCAAAGGGGACTCTGCGGTAGAATCAGCTTTCCACTTAGGAAATTGCTGTTTCAACCGGTCGGTTTCTTCACTGAGTTCTTCTAGAAAAATCTCGTAGATTTCATCATCGGTATCTTCGCCCAACACCGATAAACCATTAAAAATCTTAGAGCCATTATCTTTTATTGGCTGTGCAGCATCATCGCTACCGTGATGGGCAGCCGCCAGGGTTAAATCCTGTATTTCAGAGGGTGTTTGATCCTGTAATGAGTCAATCAGTGATTCATCAAACAAAAAGTCTGTTTCCAGCCCTTCATTACTATGTAGCGTTGCTGCAAGCTCATGCAAATCAAGTGCTTCTGATTCTGAGCTATTTTCATCAAAGATGTTTGTTGAGTCTAGGTTCAGAGTACCCACATCATCAATATCAAGTGCCTGCATTTCGATCAGGCTATCACTCGAAATATTAGGGTTTTCCTGTGAGAGAAAAGAATCCAATTCATCGTCTTCAGCCTCAGGGGAATCACTGAAAACGCCTGCTGGAGGAATAAAGTCGGGTAAGTCGCCAACGTCTGGAATATCCATCGTTGGGTCATCATGTTCGCCTTGGCTCGCTGCTCCAGCTTCATCAGGTTCAGATGCATCCACCACGAATTCAGAGAGATCGGGAATCGCAGTGTCTTTTTCAGTATCCGCAGAAAACGACATCGCCTCATCCAATGGAGGAATTTCGAAATTATTTCCAGCATCTGCAAATGCACTATCAACCTCGGAAGGCATCGTGATAAACGCGGTGTGTTCCCCCGTTTCTACCGGCTCGGCCTGAACGGCACGTAGAATATTCAGTGATGAGCGTCCAGTTTCGATAAAACTATCTTGTTTGATTTTACTGGCTTCGAGTACTTCTAAATAGACTTCTACTGCTGCAATTGACTCGGCAAGATAATCTAACTGATTCTCATCGAGATTCGATTTCTCTTCCGTTTTGGTTGCGATATAGTCTTGAATATCAGCCACAAGCACGCCCGCATCTCCGAGGTTCAGCAAGTGCATCGCACCGGCGACCTGTGAGAAATGTGGCAGAGTTTCGCGTAAATCAACAATGGAACATAAGTCGCTGGCGTAACGCTGGATCACAGCCTTACAACAATCAATATCCGTCAGTACCTCTTTGATTAAAACGCTGCGGACTTCATCAAATTGCTCATCTGAAGGCTGGAAGCCTTTATTTTCTACGCTTCCTGCTCGGCGGACACTCTGATCGTTAATACCAAACTGTGTAATTGATTGTTCAAATTCGATCAAACTTTGAGCGACATCTTCCAGCTCTTGTTTTGAAGGCGCGCGTTTTTCTAATAACGCGGCATTTAACGTCTTTTTAATCCGCGATACTTCGACAACTTGCCCAGATAAATTCAATGCATCAAATGTTTCACCCAGACGTGACAGCAGTGGAACAAGTACTTGCAAGTCATCCAGGGAGTGATTTTGGGATCGATGGTAGTGATCAAGATGCTCCTTGATTTCCTCCAGATCTTCAGCCAATGACATCGCCACCGAGCGGTTCAAGGCTTTATTATGCCCGCTTAAGCTAGTCTGGAACCCTTCAAGGGTTTCAGCTGAGGGAATGTCATCATCTAGAAAATATGCATTGCGTACTTCATCAACAATTTCATTACCTGGTTTTGAAATGGCAATGTAGTAGAGTAGATTTTTTACTAAATCCAGAGAAATGGTGGCAGAAAAGGTGTCTTCACCAACACTGAACAAACGCTTAATTTCACGATCCACGCGGCCGAGTAATGTTTTTATCGCATCACTTGGCTCAAGACAGTTTGATTGCAAAGCTTCGGTCAAAGCTTCTGCTGACCACCACAATCGCCGACTAGCGCGGTGTTTTGACGCAACCCGTAGGCGACGGCAAACCAGCGCCATCTTTGCCAGGCTTTCTTCAACATTACTGTTGCGATACCAGCCTAGTAGGCCTAACTCAAATACCAGCCGCGTGAGTTCTGCGATACTTTGCAAATCTTCACCTGAATGCAACTGATCATCCAGCAGTTGTCCGTCATCTTCCAAACCAGAAATACCACCGATTTTGTCAGAAACAAAATCTCCCTTACGAACCGCACGTAAATCATTCAAGACGGAAACCAGTACCAGCGGCGTATCATCCTGTCCGGTTTGTACAAAATCCAGGTAATCAGGGAGCTGGATTAGCGCCCGAATCAATTGCTTGCAGGCTTCTTCAGTATTGGTCACGGTTTTATCAGCGAGTGCTTTAACAACCTCTAGTGATTCTTCCGCCAGCATCGCAGCACCTTCCAGCTCAGCAACACCCAGGGTTCCTTCCACATCTCGCAACAAGGACAAAGCCCGATCTAAATGATGCGTTTTGTCCGGCGATTCTGCGTAGTTATTAATTTCCGTTCTCGCCAAATCAAGAGAGTGATCGATCTCGTGCTTGACCCAGGCCAGGGAATTAAATTCAACTGAAGTTTTCTTTTTCATAGGCTATGTAGTCGATTTGGTGTCGCAAACCGTATTGCTTCCTTGCAAAAATATGTTTGTGAATCTATCTGTATACGAATTTTTAGTCACTAGGAGACGAGGAAATCTTCGAACTCATCATCCATCAATACGGGCTCTACCTTAACGGCTTCTACAATAGGACCTGACTGTCCCGGTAATCTAAATCCTTCTGCCGCAGCGCGTAGTTCACCGGCCTGTTCTGCCAACTGTCCAATCGCGCCTGCTGTGGAACGTGTCGATTCCACGGTATGTCTTGTGATCTGCTGGATTGAGGTCATCGCTTCACCCACCACGCTAGAGACAATGGCTTGTTCACCGGCTTCTTCCGAGATGCCCTTGATCAAATCTGCCAACTGGGTTGAGACTTTTTCGATCTCCTCCAGTGCCTGACCCGCTTCTTCTGATTGCTGGGTACCACTAACAACCTCAGAAGTACTTTTTTCCATTGACTGAATCGCTTCGTTGGTATCGGTTTGAATGGTCTTAACCAACGTTTCAATCTGTTTACTCGCGTGAGATGCGCGCTCTGCAAGTCTCTGTACTTCATCGGCAACCACTGCAAAACCGCGTCCGCCTTCTCCCGCTGAGGATGCCTGAATCGCGGCATTAAGCGCTAATATATTGGTTTGATCTGCGATATCAGTAATCAGTCCAACGATATCGCCAATTTCCTGAGAACTTTCACCCAGACGCTTGATCCTTTTGGACGTGTCCTGAATATTTTTACGTATCGAATCCATGCCTTGAATGGTCTTTTGTACCGTAGCCACACCTTTCTGGGCGATGCCAACTGACTGTTCTGCAACCCGCGTAGAAACTTCCGCGCTGCGAGAAACTTTTGAGATGGAGTGAGTCAAATCTCCAACAGAATCTGAAGCTGAGACAATCTTTCTCGCCTGCTGTTCACTCGACTCTGAAAGTTGTAAGGCTGTATCTCTAGTTTTGCGTGATGTTATGGCAACATTTGAAGCCGCCTGATTGATTGTTACAACCAATGTTCGTAGCGCCTCAACAGCATAGTTGACGGAATCTGCAATTGCACCGGTGATATTTTCAGTCACCGTCGCTTTCACGGTTAAATCTCCATCCGCCAATGTCGACATTTCATCCAGCAGCGTCAAAATAGCTTGCTGGTTATCATCGTTCGTTTGCTTGGTTTCAGCCAGCTGCTGACGCGTATTTTTATAGACACCCGCAAGCAATAGTAAAAATGACAACAACGTGAGCACACCAAACAGGAAACCCAAAGAAGTCCATAATTGATTATTTTGATTTCTTTCTTTGAGTGCTAATTCAACTCGGCTGACACTCTCATATAGCTCCCGTCCCTTACCTTCCAGACCGGCAGCAATATTTTTCACTTCATAAAGCACCGGAGCCACATCAACCATGGCGCTGGCGTTATCAGCCACTTCACCAAAGTTAGAAACTAACCGCGTCAACACATCGCGAATCGTGGAGCTTGAAACCAATGAAACACCAGAAACCCCGCCATGCAGCATGCCATCAACAACACGACTGAATGCCTGTGTATCTGCCTGCAATTGATCAGCGACTTCCAGAGCAACCTTTTGGCCGCTCTGTAAACTTGCAAAACTATTACTAATCCGTTGCGCTATGGCTACCTGCATAGTCGACTGGTAAATTTGCTCACCACCGCTGGGCCGGTTTTTGCGAATGGCGTCAGCAACTTCCTGAGCGTCACTCAGTAACTGGGGTAGTTGTAACTGGGCTGTTTTGGCGGCTTCGGCGGCTGCTACAACTGCAACACGACTGTCCAAGACAGATTCTATATCACCCTCGAACGCCATCCATCGAGTGGTTACTTTATCCAGCTCAGGTTCTAATTCTGCTGGAAAAGCAGGAAATCCAGCTTCTGCATCACCATCAGCTAACAGGCTCAGGTGTTCGTTAAATTTGTTTTTATGCTGTTTAAGTAACAGAAATGATTGTTCAAATCCCTGCGACGCAGACAATGCCTGGGTGGTCATTTGCTGTGATAGTAAACGTAAATCAGAACCATGACTGGTGGCTTCACGACCAATCCTGTCCAAATGACTGCCATACCAGAACGCCAATCCAGTCAGAATAATAAAGACCAGGAATGAGATACCCCAAGTAATAATTGACCGACTAAAACCGCCGCCAACCTTGTTGGTAATGTCACTTGATTTCATGAGCTAATCCTCATTGGTAGGTTCGCACAGGTACGAAGGATACAAATAACAGGGTTAAAGTGCCGCATTAAGAAACTCCGTAGAACTCAATAATGTTTGTAGGTTAAAAACAGCATAGTGATCAGTATGGCGTTTCAGCGCAGCAGTAATATAGGGCTTCATGGCCATATTAAATGCTGGCGTTTCACGAACCTCGTCACCCAACTTAAAATGTCTCATGCCATATACCTCGTTTACAAGCAGACCAATTTTGTGCCCACCTTCAGAAACGACCAGCATACGTCTGGCACTCTGTGTTTTGGAGACATTGGTTCCTAGCAAAAACCCTTGTAAATCGACCACAGTCACCAACGACCCGTGTAAATTGGCCAACCCTCTTACCCACGGTTGAGTTCCCGGAATACGCGTAAATTCTGGTGGCGGTACAATCTCGGTGAGCATCGACATTGGTGCTAACACCTGATCACTGCCAATCCGGCATAACAATCCAGTCCATTCTTCCGATACAGATTCTGCTGCCGTCTGTTTATCGGCGCTCGCTCTTCGCTCCTGAGCTTGTAATAGCTCGAACGGAGATTCCCCATGTGCTTTCCCTGTCATGAATTCCCTTTTACAAATTTACTGATACAACCTAACAATTGTGATTCTTTTGCAGGTTTTACAATGTAGGCACGCGCTCCTTGCTGCTGTGCCCATTTCATATCGGCGCGACCATCTTTGGTCGTCACCATAACAACGGGTATCTCTTTGGTCTCATCGGTTTTATGCAATTCTCGAGTTGCTTGAAAGCCGTTAAGACCAGGCATCACCACATCCATAAGCACCAAATCTGGCGCTAACCGCCGAGCCAGATCGACACCTTCGCGGCCGTCACTGGCGACGGTTACCTGATGTCCATTTTCTTCCAGCACGCGTTTAAAAACGAACTGATCGGTTGCCGAATCATCAACTACCAGAATATGCGCCATTCAAGCTTCTCCGAAAGGGGTTGCTATTAAATTACTGACACTGTGTAGCCACAGCTGGTGGTTCTGCTGCGCCAGTGAACCGGTCAATTGAGTAACAACATTTGTCATTTTCAGGTAGTAATCTCGATTAAAGATTTGGAAAATCCCTTGCTTACCACGCCTTGCGGTATCTAGTGCACGTGCTGTTCGATGGCTCCCAGCAGGTCATCACGGGTAAATGGTTTGGTTAAATACTGTTCAGACCCAACAACGCGCCCCTTGGCTTTGTCGAAAATGCCGTCCTTACTCGACAACATAACCACAGGTGTGTGCTTGTATTTCTGGTTGTGCTTGATCAATGTACAGGTCTGATAGCCATCCAGTCTGGGCATAAGAATATCGATAAAGATAAGATCAGGCTCAAACTCGGCAATTTTTGACAATGCTTCATAGCCGTCAATTGCTGTCGAGACTGTGTAACCTTGCTTGGTTAGTAATGCCTCCGCAGTCTTGCGAATGGTTTTACTATCATCGATCACCATGACCTTGACACTTTTTGCCAAGTCATTCAGATCTTCCAATTCGGGCATGTATTTCTCCTTGAATACTGGTACTGATTAGCTCAATCTAACGTAGCACTAAGCTGACGTTCAATATTGAATGGTCAATTCTTCTATACAGTTATCGTTTTGTTCTATCGATAATCGACAACTGTCACATTTAAGCGGCTCAGGTTACATGAATATACAAATTGGGGTTGTGATGGATCCCATAGAACACATCAAACCCCACAAAGACAGTACGCTAGCAATGTTGCTAGCGGCGCAGCGGCGTGGGTGGACAACCATCTACATCCCTCCTTCCGGATTGACCTTAAAAGAAGGTCGGGTTTTTGCACGCTGCTCTGAAGTTGAAGTCAGAGATAATCCTCATGACTGGTTTACGTTGGCCGAGCCAAAAGAGAGGCTGCTCGCTGACTTAGACATTGTCCTGATGCGAAAAGATCCCCCCTTCGACATGGAATACATCTACGCGACTTACTTACTAGAGCTAGCGGAAGCGCAAGGTGTTTACGTAGCCAACAAACCCGCCAGCCTCCGGGATGCCAATGAGAAAGCCTTTGCGATGTGGTTTCCAGACTGTGTACCGGAAACTCTGATATCCCGATCTGCTGATGAATTTAAAAAATTTCTACAAAAACATCAGACAATCATCGTCAAACCGCTCGATGGCATGGGTGGCGCATCCATATTTCGTATCACTGCTGGAGAACCCAATACCAATGTCATTATTGAGACCTTGCTCAACTACGGGCAGATCACCGCAATGGCACAACGCTTTCTACCGGAATATAAGCAAGGTGATAAACGCATTTTAATGATTGACGGAAAACCAATTGACTACGCACTAGCAAGACTACCTGCAGAGGGAGAAGGCCGAGCCAATTTAGCTGCTGGAGGCACTTATAAAGGCGTTGAGCTTACTGATCGTGATCGAGAGATTTGTCAGCAAGTGGGGCCAGAACTCAAAAAGCGCGGTTTGGTTTTCGTCGGCCTGGATGTAATAGGTGATTACATGACGGAAGTGAATGTCACCAGCCCCACCTGTATTCGCGAGCTGGATACGATTTATAATCTGGATGTCGCGGGAGACTTAATGGATGTGCTGGCAACCAAAATTTAATCGGGACCTAGGAGCCTGTCCGAGAATAGAAGCCGTAGAGAGGGAAAGCGATTTTGAGTCATTTTTTTCGCCAATTCGAGGAGAATATTGGGTATATTCGACGAAAACTGGCGGGAAAAGGGGCCAAAATCGCTTTTCCGCAGTAGGCTCTCTATTCTCGGACAGGCTCCTAGCGTTGTTGTTACTGGTGTTCGCAATCACAGCGTGTTCTCGCCAACCGCAACTCCACGAACACCAGTACCTCACCTTTGGCACCATCGTTACGGTAACAATCGCAGGGTCTACTGACGATCTGGCTGAGCAAGCATTCAATATTCTCGAAGAAGATTTTACCCTGCTGCACGAAAACTGGCACGCATGGAAACCGGGATCACTGGGGCGAGTCAATACGTTACTGCCCTATGGCAAGCCTTTCTCAACGGGTCCCGAAATGGTCTTAATGATCACTAAAGCCCAAAAGATATCACGTGACAGTGAATACTTATTCAACCCAGCCCTTGGAAAATTAATAGCATTATGGGGGTTTCATCAAGATCAACCGGAAAAACAAATAGGTACAACCACAACTCAAATTCAGGCGTTACTGAAAACCAACCCGACACTGGATGACATACAAATTAACGGCATCGATCTGCAATGCTCCAACCCTGCGGTACAACTGGATTTTGGTGGGTTCGCCAAAGGTTATGCACTCAATCTCGCAGCAGAGCGATTGCTCGAACTCGGCCTCAGTAATTTCGTCATCAACGCCGGCGGAGATTTGGTCGCCTATGGTAAGCACCCCCAGCGCCCGTGGAAAATTGGCGTACGTGACCCTCGGGAAGCGCGCGTATTGGCGACCATAGAAGCTCAAGATGGTGAAGGTATTTTTAGCTCCGGCGATTATGAACGGTACTATCTGGAAGCCGATAAACGTCGACATCATATTATTGACCCCAGAAACGGTATGCCCTCAGAAGGTGCTCGCGCAGTTACCGTTATCCATCAAGATGCTGCTCTGGCAGATGCGGCCGCTACCGCGTTAATGATCGCGAGCGATACCGAATGGCGACGAATCGCAAAAAAACTGGGCGTCACGCAAGTATTACGAGTTAATGACTCTGGTGAAATTGTCACCACCAAACAAATGGCAGCCAGGATCAGCATTGAATCGAATCACCCAAAAAACTGAACCACAGCGCTCATCGGCTGAGGTTCGTCAGCTTTTCCCGACAATCCGCTGCTAAACTGATACCGACGCACTGTAGAGAATCCCGATAAAGGGTATACTTTGCACCGAACTTTAAAAGACCTTCCGCACACTCTATGGTTACATCTTTGCCCAACCCAAATGTCAGCGCATCAGACAGGCTCGGGTTAACAATATTTCTGGCAACTGTTTTTCACGGTGTGATCATTCTTGGCATCTCGTTCAGCCAGAATTTCATCAACAACGATATCCAATCACGACCTCTGGATGTTGTATTGGTGCAAACCTGGAGCGACGAAGCACCAGAAGATGCTGAGCGCATCGCTCAACACAACCAGCAAAAAAGTGGCAGCCAGGAAGAAGAAGACACGCCCAGCCAGCAGCTTTCCAGCCAGATTCCGATGCAAAATCCGGGTATTGCCCCGCGGCCTCAACAGCAGACCAGGCAGCAGGTTGAGTTAACTCAATCGCAACAATTTCTGCGTACTCAAGAATCTGATTTTAAAATCAAGACCGAGAATAAAACCCAGCAGGAAAAGAAAACCGCCACTCCTCAGCAGCGCGAAGTACAGAAACGCGAAATGGAAATTGCCCACTTAGCTGCAGAGATTGAGCAAGGTCAGAAACGTTACGCACAGCGGCCAAAGATTCACTTTATTGATGCGCTCAGCGCCAAAAGTGCGATCGAAGCACAGTACATTGATGCCTGGGTGAGCAAAGTCGAAGGCATCGGCAATCTCAATTATCCTTCGCAGGCTCAACGCGAACGTATCAGCGGCAAGCTAATTCTAAATGTATTAGTGGACCACAACGGCAGTGTTATCAAAGTTCAGGTAGCAATTTCCTCAGGCAGTCAGGTTCTTGATCAGGCCGCTGTGCAAATTGTGAAAATATCCTCACCTTTCCCACCTTTCCCCGGTGAGATGAGAAACAAATATGACCAGCTCATGATCACTCGAACCTGGAAGTTCAACACCCAAGGCGTTTAGCCGCACACTGACACAGCAACTTTGCTGGATTACTAGTCCAATTGGTCGCTATTGGTTAGACTGGCCTATGAATTTTTCATTGGCTAATCAGTTCCTCATTGCGATGCCTGGGATGCAGGATCCTTATTTTACCAAGTCGGTTACGTTGATTTGTGAGCACTCCGAAAAAGGGGCACTTGGATTTGTTATTAACCAGCCGACGCAACTGACCGTCAGCGAATTACTCAGCCAGCAAAATATAGAGTTTGATCCTGAAATCGAAATTTCCGAATGGCCGCTTTATTCCGGTGGCCCAGTTGATCCCGAACGAGGATTTATTCTCCACAGTGCCGAAAAAAGCTGGGAAACCACCATGAAAATCGGTGACGCTTTCGGCATCACCTCATCGAAAGACATTATCGAAGACTCCGTCTCTGGACAAGGCCCGGATAAATCACTCTATATTCTCGGTTATTCAGGCTGGGAAGCCGGGCAACTGGAGCAGGAAATTTCTGACAATGCCTGGCTGACAATCCCCGCCGATCCTAATATTATTTTCAACCTACCCGCAGAAAAACGCTGGCGATCTGCTGCCAGTGAAATTGGTGTAGACCTGGATTTAATCAACCTTGGCGTTGGCCACGCATGACGCTATTGCTGCGATGATCGAAAAGCTCCTCGCATTTGATTTTGGCTTGAAACGCGTTGGCGTTGGACTCGGGATCACGGTGACTGGTACGGCCTCACCTCTACAGACAATTGCCTACCCCACCACCGAAGCACTGATGCAAAGCATCGATTCACTGGTTGAAGAATGGAAGCCGCAACTACTCCTGATCGGATTACCGAATCTGGATTCTGGTCTTGAACACAGCCTCGAAAAACCAATCAAAAAATTTTCTAATCGGCTCAAGCACCGCTATCAATTACCAGTAGAATTCATCGACGAAAGTTTTAGCTCCCAACAGGCTGAGAATCGATTGAAGCAGATGCGCCAATCGGGACGACGAAAAAAAATCCAGAAACATGAGATAGATATGCAGGCAGCGGCACTTTTGGCTGAGCAATGGCTGGAGCAAAAATTGATACCCTGGTGAAGATTTTTATTTTTTCTTGAAAATGATAAGCTCCCTCTATGCAGCAAGCTCAGTTCGATGCAGAAAAGCTGGTCAACCAGCTAGCATCCCAACTTTCCCAATATATCCGTGATAAACAGATCACCTCCCCTGCCATGGTTGGAATCCATAGCGGCGGTGTCTGGGTTGCCAGTAAGCTCCACAAAGCCCTCAATCTGGAGCAACCGCTGGGACAACTGGATATCACTTTCTACCGAGATGACTTTAGCCAGAAGGGGCTGCATCCTGAGGTCAAGCCTTCAAGCTTGCCTTTTGAGGTAGATGGTCAGGATATCCTGCTGGTTGATGACGTATTGCATACTGGTCGCACCATTCGCGCGGCGATGAATGAACTGTTTGATTATGGTCGACCTGCAAGCATCCATCTGATTGTTTTAGTTGAAAGAAGTGGTCGAGAACTACCGATTGAGGCTAATATATACGGGCACAATCTAACACTGGCACCGGGACAGCACATTAAGCTCTCCGGACCCGATCCTCTGGCTTTGGAGTTACTGGAAGATTAGCACAGCAATGCAAGCACGAACCGCACCGGCTCCTGGTCCATTACCAGCATCGATGCAGCTCACCAAAGATGGGCGGCTTCAGCATTTTCTCACTATTGAAGGGCTTTCTGCACCGCTGCTCACCGAAATTCTTGATGTTGCAGAATCCTTCACCACCGTAGCTGCCCAGCCTGTTAGAAAAGTACCGCTGCTACGCGGCAAAACCATCTTCAATTTATTCTTCGAACCTAGCACCCGTACCCGCACCAGTTTTGAGCTTGCCGCCAAGCGATTGTCTGCCGATGTTATGAACATGAACATCAGCACCTCCGCCACCACTAAGGGCGAAAGTTTGCTGGATACCCTGCGCAATCTTGAAGCCATGCACGCTGATATGTTCATCGTGAGGCACTCACAGAGTGGCGCAGCGCAACTTATCGCGCAACACGTCGCACCTCATATTAGCGTCCTTAATGCAGGCGATGGACGCCACGCACATCCGACTCAAGCGATGCTGGATATCTTCACTATTCGACAAAGAAAAGGTGATTTAAACAAACTCTCCGTTGCGATTGTCGGTGATATTTTGCATTCACGTGTTGCGCGCTCCCAAATCCACGCACTGAATGTACTCAATACACGCGAAATTCGCGTTGTTGCACCCAAGACACTGCTACCTAAAGATGTCGAGCAACTCGGCGTACAAGTCTTTCATTCTCTTAATGAAGGCATTCGCGATGTTGATGTTGTCATTATGTTGCGGCTGCAAAAGGAACGCATGGATGGCGCGCTACTCCCCAGTGAAAATGAATATTATCGTCTCTACGGACTCACTCAAGATCGACTCGCTCACGCGCACCCCGATGCGATGGTGATGCATCCTGGCCCCGCCAACCGAGGCGTAGAGATTGCCTCGGATGTTGCTGATGGCCCGCAATCGGTGATTCTCCAACAAGTGAGCAATGGCGTGGCCATTCGAATGGCATTGATGTCGATGTGCATGGGTAGCAAGACTGGAGGCGGACAATGAAAATCGCCATCGAGCAAGGCCGCATTATCGACCCAGCCAATGATTTTGATGCCATCAGCAACCTCTATATTGCACATGGAGAAATTATAGCTATTGGTGATCAACCGCCGAAAGGATTTACCCCGCAACAAACCATTAATGCCCAACACAAATTGGTTGTTCCGGGGCTAGTTGATCTCTGCGCCCGTGTGTGTGAGCCAGGATTCGAATACAAAGCCGACATTGATTCTGAATCATTGGCAGCGGTTAGCGGTGGCATCACCACACTTTGTAGCCCTCCCGATACTGACCCACCCATTCAGACTCCCGCTGATATCGAATTTATCGTTCGCAGGCAATCGGAAGTTGGCCTTACTAAAATTCGAGTTTTAGCAGCTATCACTCAGGGACTCCGAGGCGAGCAGCTCACCGACATGGCGCATTTACAAGAATCTGGCTGCGTGGGTGTCACCAACGTCTATCGACCCTTTGCCAACGCCAATGTTATCCGCCGAGCCTTGGAATACGCTGCCGGGCTCGAGTTAACTGTCCATATTCATCCACAAGACTACGCACTGGCAGAAGGTGGTTGCGCGCATGAAGGTGCTGTTTCCACGCGACTGGGATTACCCGCCATTCCCGAAGCGGCTGAGACTGCCGCTATCGGATTCTATCTGCCATTGATTGAACAGAGTGGCGTTAAGGCGCATTTTTGTCGGCTCTCTACCGCCAAAGGCATGAATATGGTGCGCCGAGCACGGCATGATAAATTGAACATCACCGCCGACGTTTGTGTGCATCAATTATTTCTGACCGAAATTGATATCTCAGATTTCAACTCGCTATGCCATACCCGACCACCGCTACGTAGCCAACGTGATCGAGATGCCCTACGTATGGCCCTCACTGAAGACGGTATTCAGGCAATTTGCTCAGATCATAATCCGCATGATCTGGAAGCAAAGCTGGCACCTTTCCCAGCGACAGAACCAGGCATATCCTCAATTGAGACCCTGCTCCCCCTAACATTGAGACTGGTGGAAGAAGGCGTCATTTCGTTACCCCAGGCAGTTTCGCTGCTGTCGAAAAACCCAGCTGAAATACTTGGCTTAAATGCAGGCAGCCTTGCTGTTGGAAAACCCGCAGACATTTGCGTGATCGATCCTAGTCTCGAATGGGATTGTGATCCACAAAAAATGAACAGCCGAGGCAAGAATTCTCCCTTCGCAGGCTGGACGCTCAAAGGTGCTGCGGAGGTGACATTGGTCAATGGAAAAATCGTACACACCAGAAAGCCCGTGACATAACGTCAATTTAACGACATAGAGCACAAATATATCATTGTATTTTTGCTCCAGAATCGTAATATTAGTGATTAATAATT
>CAZUAW010000008.1:0-5313 GCA_964618535.1 uncultured Thiotrichales bacterium | reverse complement strand
AGTAATCACGGGCTATTAAAAATGAATCAACGCAACCTACTTGCAGCTATTGCTGCGCTCACGCTCTCTGCAACATCTAGCTTTGCTGCAAAGGTGGACGAATCACAATTAATCAAAGACTGTAAACATGAGGCTGTCGCCGTTGGCTTCACTGGTGCCGATGTTGATAGTTATGTGATTGAGTGCGTTGAAGAATTTCACGAAACGGAAATTATTAACACCAAGCTTCCTCCCAAGAAGTAGCCTCTATTTTTGCCAGATCCTGGAAATCCCAGCGATTCCTTGCGCGCCGCAGCGAAAAGACTGATCTAAATTTTCCAATTCCACGCCGCCGAGGGCGTAAACCGGTATTTGGCAACGCCCAGCCAAAGCCGAAAACTCAGACCAGCCTATTGGTGATGCATCAGGGTGGCTATTCGTCTTCTTCACCGGCGACAAAAAGACAAAATCTAGTTGGAGCTTCTCGGCTTGCTTGAGCTGCTCGGCTGAATGACAGGCAGTAGAAACCAAGTAATCTTTTGTTATCGGCCGACTCTCCAGTGACATCAATCGTTTGCTATTTAGATGTAAACCGCCGGCCTTCAGGTTGATCACTTCTTCAGCTGATGAGGTCAGAAGTAACCGCATTCCGGCGCTGTTCGCAATTTCAGCGGCCACAGTTGCAACCTCGGTGTACCTTGACGCGCTATATTCCGGTAGCCGTAGAACAGCCAACTCGTGTGTAGGTAAATTCTTTTTCAGCGATTCTATTAATTGCGCTGGGGTATTCCAGTTTGGGGGTGTAATCGCACAAATTTCGGGTAACTGCGCAGCCTGAATAATAGGGAAATTAGCGGGAGGAAATTCAAGGTCATTTAGCTGGGAGGGATTTACCCAAAGAATGGGCTGGCCTTCCAGACCTTTTGGCGTGCCGCTAAACCCTGTCACCTTGAACACTGATAAGCGTACAGATTTGTCAGGGTAATGATGCAGAATTTGAATCAGCGGGCGAGCATCTGTGATGACGATACCTAATTCTTCTTCTAACTCTCGGGAGAGCGCTTTCCGCGCGGTTTCACCAGCTTCCAGCTTACCGCCGGGGAATTCCCACTTTCCACCCTGGTGTTTGGAGTCTGCCCGCTTTGAGATGAGAATTTGACCCGCTTGCTCTATCACTGCCGCAGCAACTTCCGACGGTTGACTAGCGTTAGGATCGGTAATCGGCATTGATCTGAACGTACCCATGCGATAAATCGGAGGTCCAGACGATTGCGCCACCAGTGCTTTGATGCAAGTTGATTGAAATCTGGATCTCAGCCTCATCCATCACTGCCTGACCAGCAGCTTCGGTATAGTCTTTTGCGGGTTGCCCCTGCTCGATAATGCTGACATTTCCCAGGGAAATATCGACCTTAGCAAGATCTAACTCCGCCACTTTTGCGCGACCGACTGCAGCGAGAATTCTGCCCCAGTTGGGATCACTGGCAAACAAGGCTGTTTTCACTAGCGGAGAATTTGCCACGGTGTAGGCGATCACTTTTGCATCTTCGTTGTTAGCTGCCTGGGTAACATCGATCTGCACGAACTTGGTCGCGCCTTCTGCATCTCTAATGATTGCCTGAGCAAGATAGAAAAAGACTTCGCTGACCGCGTTCCAGAATGCTGAATTATTGCTTGCATCGACACCTGCCTTGCCCGTTGCCATCAGCAAGCAGGCATCGTTAGTAGAGGTATCGCCATCGACTGTAATGCTGTTAAAGCTTGTCTCGACAAACTCACTCAATTTTTGATCAAGCATGGATTGATCGATTTCAGCATCGGTCGCGATATACGCCAGCATCGTCGCCATGTCTGGATGAATCATGCCGGAACCTTTGACGATACCGGTGACGGTTGTCATCACACCATCCACTTCAACCTGCCGTGACAAACCCTTTGGCACAGTATCGGTCGTCATGATGGCGTGTGCGGCAGTCTGCCAAGCATCTTCGTTTAAAGAGTCGAACAAAGGTTGCATCGAGTGGGTGATTTTATCGACTGGGAGTTGTTCGCCAATCACGCCTGTTGAAAATGGCAGTACCGTGGTCGAACTTAGCGCAGATACCGTCGCAACAGCATCGCAAGTTTTTCGAGCGTTTTGTTCTCCCAAATCGCCGGTACCGGCATTCGCATTGCCAGCATTGATTAGCAAATAGCGGGGCGAGGACTGAGCAAGATGTTCTTTCGCCACGATAACCGGCGCAGCGCAGAATCGGTTCTGCGTAAAAACTGCCGCTGTTCGTGAGGTATCGGCTAGCTCAATTAAGAGCAACTCTTTACGATTCTGATAGCGAATCCCTGCATGAACAGCGGAGAGTCGGATTCCGGGAATCGGCAACAGATCCAGCTTGTCACTAAGACCCACTGCCATCGGCTTAACCCAACTTACCGTGACACTGTTTGAATTTTTTTCCAGATCCGCAAGGACATGGCTCATTTCGACCGACTTTTTTATCGCTACGGGTAAATGGCTCATCGTTAGCTTCTGCTACCTGCTCCGGTTCTTGTGGGGCCGAACCTGAACTCAATGCATCTGCCGGAGCATGCCGATATTCAACGTTGTCAAGAATAGGGTTTTCCACAGGAGTAGGGGCATCCTGAGCGGCTTGAATTTGCAGGCGCATCATCATGGAAGATACATCAAAATGCATCCGCTCCAATAAATTCTGGAACATAGTGAAGGCTTCTTTTTTGTATTCCTGCTTGGGGTTTTTTTGTGCATAACCACGCAAGCCGATGCCTTGACGTAGGTAGTCCATCGCTGCCAAATGATCTTTCCAATGTGAATCCAGTACTCGCAACATCACATCTTTTTCAACCTGGCGCATCAACTCATCGCCATACTGCGCTTCTTTTTCCGCATATTGCGTTTCGACAACGCCAACAATTTTCTCGATCAACGCCTCTTCATGCAGCTTGTCATCCTGGTCTAGCCACTCCTTAAGTGGCAATTCCAGATTAAAATCAGTCAGCATAGCTTCCTGTAAGCCAGCAATATCCCACTGATCTTCGATACTGCCAGGTGGAATAAATTCACTTACTTTGCTAGCAATGGCGTCCGCCCTAAGATCACGGAACTCTTCTTTCATATCAGTAGATGACAACAATTCGTCGCGCTGCTCGTAAACCACTTTGCGCTGATCGTTGGCAACATCATCGTATTCAAGGAGGTTTTTGCGGACGTCAAAGTTATGTGCTTCAACCTTACGCTGTGCATTTTCGATAGATTTGGAAACCATCGAGTTTTCGATTGCATCGCCATCATCCATTCCCAATCGCTTCATCAAAGAACGCATCCGGTCGGAGGCAAAGATACGCATAAGATTATCTTCAAGTGAGATAAAGAAGCGCGTTGAACCCGGATCACCCTGACGACCAGAACGACCGCGCAACTGGTTATCTACACGGCGTGATTCATGGCGCTCGGTACCAATAATATGCAGGCCACCCGCAGTAATGACATCATCATGGCGAATTTTCCAGGCAGATTTTGCTTTTTCTGCTGCCTCGGGGGATACATTTTCACCCAGCGCAGTCATATCAGCTTCAAGACTACCACCCAATACGATATCGGTACCCCGACCAGCCATATTGGTTGCGATAGTAACAGCACCGGCGCGCCCTGCCTGTTCGATAATATGCGCTTCGCGCTCGTGCTGTTTGGCATTCAAGACTTCGTGCGACACTTTGGATTTCTTTAACAGACTGGATAGAAGCTCCGATGTCTCGATAGATGCAGTTCCCACCAAAACAGGCCGTTGCTCATCCACTCGTTTTTTGATGTCTTCAATTATCGCGAGATACTTTGTTTCATGATTAAGAAAAACGAGGTCATTGTCATCTTTTCTGGTCATCAACGTATGCGTTGGAATAACGACCACTTCCAAGCCGTATATCTGCTGGAACTCAAAGGCTTCTGTATCCGCTGTACCCGTCATACCCGAGAGCTTGGAATACAAACGGAAGTAATTCTGAAAGGTGATTGAAGCCATCGTGTGGTTTTCTGCTTGAATTGACACACCTTCTTTAGCTTCCATTGCCTGATGTAATCCATCAGACCAGCGCCTACCCCGCATGGTTCTACCAGTGAACTCATCGACGATAATAATCTCACCATCACGAACAATGTAATCGACATCTTTCTGGAACAAAGCATTGGCACGTAGCGCCGCATCCACATGATGCAGCAAACCGAGGTTTGTGGTGCTGTAAAGACTATCACCCTCTTGCAATAGATCGGCTTCGGTCAATAACTCTTCAATTTTGTCGTGCCCTTCTTCGGTAATGAACACCTGCTTGGATTTTTCATCAACAGAATAATCGCCAGGACCATCTTCCTCTTCTTGCTTAGCCAGCTTTGGGGCAATCGCATTGACTTTTGCGTAGTGCTCGGAGGTCTCTTCAGCAGGGCCAGAAATAATCAGTGGGGTTCTCGCCTCATCTATTAGAATCGAATCAACTTCGTCAACGATGGCAAAATTCAACGGGCGCTGAACACGTGTTTCGATGGAAGCCGCCATATTGTCTCTGAGATAATCAAAGCCAAATTCATTATTTGTGCCATAAGTAATATCGGCAGCATATGCTTCCTGACGTTGCGGCTGATCCAGCCCACCCAGAATCACGCCAACCGTCATACCTAGTGCATTGTAAAGTGGACGCATCCAGTCAGCATCGCGTTGCGCTAGATAGTCATTCACAGTAATCAGGTGAACACCTTCACCACTCAGCGCATTCAAATACACTGCCAATGTTGCAACCAGTGTTTTTCCTTCACCGGTTTTCATTTCAGCGATCTTGCCCTCATTGAGCACCATGCCGCCGATCATTTGGACATCGTAATGGCGCATACCCAAAGCACGCTTGCTCGCTTCTCTCACCACGGCAAAAGCTTCTGGAAGCAGAGAATCTAAAGTTTCTCCATCGTTCAGGCGTTTTTTAAATTCGTCTGTTTTGGATTGGAGTGCGGAATCATCGAGCGCTTCAAGCGCTTCTTCCATCGCATTAATTTGACCAACAGATTTACGATATTGTTTGACCAGCCTGTCATTTCGGCTACCAAAGACTTTACGCGCGACGTTTCCTAACATGAATCAATCCATCTAGATTTATGGGGCGGCTAATCATAGCGCAAGTGATGCTTTGCGCCTACAAGGGAGCTTGATCAGACTGTGAGTAATTGCAGATAAACAGAAAAAACTTCAAGTCCGGCTGGACTCTTGGGAATTATTACGTGCCTGATCTAGCCCGAATATTGCATGAATTCATGAGAATCTCGCTTAATATATTGTTTTC
>CAZUAW010000007.1:16939-23691 GCA_964618535.1 uncultured Thiotrichales bacterium | reverse complement strand
TATACAAGCCCGTGCCAGGTCGATTTAAGGACTATATAGCCATTCCCAAAGCGAATGGTTACCAATCGCTGCACACCGTTTTGTTTGGTCCACACGGAGTGCCTATCGAGATTCAGATCCGCACTGTGGCAATGGATCGATTAGCTGAAACAGGCATTGCCGCCCATTGGCACTATAAATCAGGAAACCAGAACGCCTCTGCTGTGCAGCGTCGGGCGCACGAGTGGGTTAAGAGCATGATGGATATGCAGGCTGAGACCGGTAATCCACTGGAGTTTCTCGAAGGCGTCAAGGTCGATCTATTCCCTGATGAGGTGTATGTCTTTACACCTAATGGGGAAATTAAATCGCTGCCGCGGGGTGCTACTGGCATTGATTTCGCCTATGCGGTGCACACGGATATTGGTAATTCCTGCGTTGCGATAAAAGTTAACCGGCAGCTAACGCCTCTGTCGACACCGCTGCAAAATGGGAATTCAATCGGAGTGATTACAGCAGCCCACGGACAGCCAAGACCTGCCTGGCTCAATTACGCAGTCACTGCCAAGGCACGCCACGGCATACGCCATTATTTAAAAAGTATTAAAGCCAATGATGCAGTAGAGCAAGGTCGGGCATTATTAGAAAAAGCGCTGCTGAGTGTCGGGGGGAATTTGGATAGTTTGCCGGTCGCTAAGCTCAGTCAAGTGGTGCAGGGGCTGGAATATGTTGATACCGATGCGATGTATCTCGATATCGGTATGGGAAACAGGTTAGCGAGCCAGGTTGCTAGTGAACTGTCGCCAAATGCTGCGGATTCTTTGACGATGCAGGATAAGCCGCTGGTGATTCGCGGTGCAGAAGGCATGGTGTTGAACTGCGCTAAATGTTGTTCAGCGATTCCTGGTGATCCCATTGTTGGCCTGCTGAGTACTGGGCGGGGCATGGTGGTGCATCGCAGCGAATGTTTGAATGTAAAAAACACCAAGCTTGCTAGCGATCGAATGATCTCTGTTGAATGGGCCGATAAAACCGATGGCTTGTTCTCAGCCAATATTCGCGTGCTCACCAAAAGTCAGCGCGGTGTACTGGCAGGTATCGCCAATGTGATTTCTGAATTTCAAGGGGATATCACTAATGTGGCAATCACTGATCGAGATGCGCTTTCAACTATCATAAATTTCACCTTGGATGTTCGTGACCGATCGCATCTGGCGGAGATTATTCGCAAACTACGTGCTGTGCCTAATGTGTTCAAAATTAGTCGCGTATTAGCTTAGAGCGATTGTGCCCATCATTTATCTTACTACTTAGATGCTGATCTTCATCGGGATGGCCATTGTGGTCTAATTTCAGCACACTGAACCAATCGGAGAGAAAATATTGAAACGTGAAATAATCAGCACCGACAACGCGCCGCAAGCAATTGGTACTTATTCTCAAGCGGTAAAAACAGGTAACACGGTATATCTGTCCGGACAGATTCCACTCCTGCCAGAGACGATGGAGCTGGTAGAAGGCGATATCTCTACACAGATTAAACAAGTTTTTGATAATCTGGCTGCAGTCGCGCAAGCGGCAGGTGGGTCTTTGGCCGATGTTGCAAAATTGAATATCTTTCTAACCGATTTGGTACATTTTCCAACCGTAAATGAAGTGATGGCAACGTATTTTGCTGAGCCTTATCCGGCTCGTGCAGCGATTGGTGTTGCGTCATTGCCAAAAGGTGCTGAGGTGGAGATGGATGCGATCCTAGAGCTGGGATCATAGCCTAACCAGCGGCTGCCATCTGTGTTCCAACATTGAGATGACGTCTTTAAAATCGAAAAAACCCGATACACCACCGTTATTGCAATCGCTGCAATGGCTTAAGGGCGTCGGGCCAAAAATGGCAGAAAAGCTGGCGAAGCTGGATTTACATTGCGTTCAGGATTTGCTGTTTCATCTACCGCTACGCTATCAGGATCGAACTCGAATTTCCCCAATTGGTGCGCTTCGTCCCGGTGTGGAAATAACCGTTACTGGCGAGGTGACGCATACCGAAGTTGTCTATCGCCGTCGCCGAATGTTGATCTGTCAGATCTCTGATGGTACTGGCTCGCTGCAATTACGGTTTTTCTATTTTAACGACAAGCAACGTAAAAACTGGGCACCTGGTACCCGTTTGCAATGTTTTGGTGAAGTTCGAGCAGGTGCCTCGATGCTGGAAATGGTGCATCCCGAAGTTTCAGTGGTGACCTCCGAGACGGCTGATCCTGTAGAAGCCTCATTGACGCCAATTTATCCAGCCACAGACGGAGTGCACCAGCTCACGTTGAGACGGCTCACAGATTTGGCGCTCAGCCATATCGACCAGCTGCCTGATTTACTACCTGCTGATCTACTGGTGATGAGTTCCCCCTCCGCAACATTCCCATCATTGATTGATGCGGTGCTGTATCTGCACCGCCCGCCTCCAGATGCAGATGTGGAATTGATGCAAACAGGGCAGCACCCGGCGCAGCAAAAACTGGCATTCGAGGAGTTACTGGCGCACCAACTGGCATTGCGGAAACTAAGGCTCCAGGCGGATAAAAACACTGCAGAAGCGTTACCCGCAGAGAGTGAGTTGACACAGAAATTTCTGGCAAGCCTGCCTTTTCAGCTAACCGGCGCACAGCAGCGAGTTGCGGTAGAGGTAGCGCAGGATTTAGATCAATCTTCCCCCATGATGCGTTTGGTTCAAGGCGATGTCGGCAGCGGCAAGACAGTCATTGCTGCGTTAGCTTGTTTACAAGCGGTGGAAGCGGGTTTTCAAGCAGCGGTGATGGCTCCCACAGAAATCCTCGCCGAGCAACATTTTCAAACATTGAGCGCCTGGTTTTTGCCTCTGGGGATTAAAGTTGCCTGGCTGTCAGGCCGGTTAAAAGCTGCGGTTCGCAGGGAAATGCTAGAGAAAATCTCATCGGGTGACGCATTGGTCGTGGTGGGGACACATGCGTTATTTCAGGACGATGTGAAATTCTACCGGCTTGCCTGTGTGGTGATTGATGAGCAGCATCGCTTTGGTGTGCATCAGCGTCTCGCATTGCGCGAAAAGGGAAAACAGCAGAATCTTTACCCTCATCAGCTGATCATGACCGCGACCCCCATCCCCCGAACTTTGGCGCAAACAGCCTATGCGGATCTGGATATTTCGGTGATTGATGAATTACCGCCGGGTAGAACACCGGTCAAAACCGTGGTTCTAACCAATGATCGGCGCGCTGAAGTTGTGGCGCGGGTAGCAAAAGCCTGTCGATCAGGGCAGCAATGTTACTGGGTTTGTACGCTGGTAGAGGAGTCTGACTTGCTTGAAGCCGAGGCGGCTGAGAAAACGTGTGAGATGTTGCAACAAGCATTGCCGGATTTGAAGATTGGCCTTGTTCACGGCCGCTTAAAGGCCGATGAAAAAGATCAGGCGATGACGGCGTTTAAGTCCCGAGAGACCGCATTGTTGGTGGCAACAACCGTCATCGAAGTGGGCGTCGATGTACCCAATGCGAGTTTGATGGTGATCGAAAATGCGGAGCGACTCGGTTTGTCTCAGCTTCATCAATTGCGGGGGCGGGTCGGACGTGGTGCGCTCGCGAGTGTTTGTGTGTTGATGTATCGGCGGCCATTGTCTGAAAACTCTCAGGCACGATTAGCAGCCATGCGTGAAACCACTGATGGTTTCAAAATTGCGCAAATAGATATGCAGATCCGTGGCCCTGGTGAACTACTGGGAACCCGTCAAACCGGATTGCTACAGTTTCGGGTTGCGGACATCGTTCGAGATAAGGCGCTCATTCCTGAGGTGACAAAAATCGCAGCGAAACTCGTGCAGCATCAGCCGCAATTAATCGATCCTGTAGTCAGGCGCTGGACCGGAACAGGATCACAATTTAGGGTCGTATAATCCAACATGGTGACGAATCTTACTCAACAGTTTTATAGATATTTAACATTTCTGGTAGGATAAGTGGTAAATCAACTGCTACAGTTAAAGAGTAGTATATTTTAATATTATGTTTCAGGTCTTAAGGACACCTCTAAAAATAGAAATACGATTGATGAAACGCATTAAACAGCACCTTTTTAACCCAAAAGCTCGTCGAATAGCACGCTATTCTTCTCATTTTTGGATAAAAAATGCATTATTTACTGCATTCCCTAAATTACACTTCTATTATTAGAAATGCCCTTATAGACTGAAATAACACTTGGACTAAACTAACAATAATTAAGATCCGTCAATGCTCTTTTTAAAAAAGGTGGGATCAAAACACACCGTCAGTCGTCAGCGACAAGAAGGCCGTGCTTACAGCGGCGCGGACAGGCGTGATTGCAATCGGGATTATATCCAATATTTTGATGATTCCTCCGTCGAATCTTCATGGGTGGGTCATAAAAACGCGTTGTTAGTCGAGCTAGCTACCCACTTTAGTGGCAGTTCCAGTATCAATATCCCTGACGGATTCATTGTCTCAAGCACGGCTTACCACAGCTTTTTGCGTTATAACAAGTTACTGGTTCCTATTGCAGAAGCCTTGGAAGACATTGATCCTGATGATGTGCAGCAACTGGTTAAGATGACCCGTAGAATTCGGGGCTGGATCAAGCGGGGGAATCTTCCTGCGGACTTAAAAGATCAAATCGCAACCGCCTACCAAAACAAATTTCAGCAAAATGGCGTGACAACACCTGTTGCAGTCAGAAATTCCCTCACGGTTGAAGATGTGCCGATAGCATCACTCTACTCTAATCAGCAATCAGCTTATCTCAATACCGTTAATCTTCGTGATTTATTCAATGCTTGCAAGAGCGTGTTTGCTTCATTGTTCTCAGAGCGAGCAGTCGCATATTGCATTCATCACAACGTCAACCCAATGAAAATTTCAGTCGCAATCGGCGTGCAGCAAATGGTGCGTGCGGATCTGGCGACATCCGGCGTGAATTTCTCATACGATTCTCAGACTGGTTTTGACAGCGTGATGTCGATCTCATCTAGTTATGGTTTGGGGAAAAATCTCGGTAGAGGGGGTGTCAATCCAGATGAATTTCTACTCAGCAAGGTGGCGCTAGAGCAGAATTACTCGCCAGTGATTAAACGTCAACTGGGTAGTAAGCAGACGATGACCATTTTTGGTGAGGGGAAACTTGTCTCATCAACAACGGATATCCCGGTTCTTGGTAGCGAACAACTTCGTTTTTCTCTCACCAATGAAGAGTTGCAAATACTAGGTAATATGACTGTTGCGATTGAGAAATTATTTCGTGACAAAGCACAGCGCCCTTGTCCAATCTCAATTGAGTGGGCAAAAGATGGTTTAAGCGACAAATTTTTTATTCTCCAACTGAATTTTAAAGGTCAGCGGCAAAAGCATTTTAGTGCAACTTATAGTGATTTTGAATTGCTCGATAGCGGCCGAACCCTGGCGATTGGGAGCGGTGTCGGGCATAAAATTGCAGCAGGTAAGGCGCGTGTTGTTAACGACTTGCGTGATATTTCCAAGCTCGAACCAGGTGAGATTCTGGTGGTAAAAGAAACCATCCCTGAACTAGAGCCGTTTCTTGGCCGGGCGGCCGCCTTTGTGACTGACCGGGGTGGACGCTGTTGCCATGCGGCTGAAGTGGCTCAGCAATACAATGTACCCGCCGTGCTGGGTTGTGGCGATGCAACCCAAGTGATTACAACCGGCGATGATATTACCGTTGTGTGTCTGGAGCGAGATCGTGGTTATGTTTATGAGGATCAATTGCGATTTAGACAGGCTGAACGACTGACATCAGATTTGGCGGTGACGAATACTGATTTGATGCTGAGTATTTTTAATCCTGAAATGGCATTTGAGTTTGCCTCACTACCGGCTGCGGGTGTCGGGCTGGTGAAAATGGAATTTATCGTTGCCAGCCATATTCAAGTACATCCCCGCGCGTTGTTAGAATACGAAGGGCAAGAACCTGAGCTACAGTTTGCAGTTGATGCTCTGGTGGCAGGGTATCCGAGTCGACGCAAATATTATGTGGATAAATTATGCGAAGGTATCGCAACCATCGCAGCGGCTTTTTATCCGCAGCGGGTAATGGTGCGTGCTAGTGATTTTAAGTCCAACGAATATGCTGCGCTGTTTGGTGGCGAATTTTTTGAAGAGCATGAGCTCAATCCCAGTATGGGATTTCGTGGTGCCTCTCGATATTTTTCCTCTGAATTTCAAGAAAGTTTCGCACTCGAATGCGAAGCACTTCGTACGGTTCGAGAAGAAATGGGGTTTCACAATGTGGAGCTGATTCTCCCATTTGTTCGTACCATTGAAGAGAGTCGCAAGCTGATGGCGCTGATGGCGAAGTTTGGATTACGTCGGGGTGATCAGGGGCTAAAAATTCATCTTATGTGCGAAACACCAGCCAACACGTTGTTGATTGATGAGTTTCTGGATTACTTTGATGGCATCTTGATTGGTCTGGATGATTTGACTCAGCTAACCATGGGGATTGATCGGGATAGTCGAGTTTTCCATCAATTTGATGAGCGAAATCTGGCAGTATTAAAGCTCGTTCAATTGGCCGTGGATACTTGTCATAAGCGCGGCAAATCTGTGGGTGTTGCCGGTGCAGCATTGGCGCATCACCCTGAAATGACACGCTGGTTGATTGATTTAGGTGTGGAAAATATTACCTTTGAACCCAAGGAGTTTTTCAATCTGCATCAGGTGGTGATCGACGCGGAGCAAGAGATCAGAAACAAGCGAGGTGATGCACTCGGCGGCGTC
>CAZUAW010000007.1:11670-16839 GCA_964618535.1 uncultured Thiotrichales bacterium | reverse complement strand
GATCGACGCGGAGCAAGAGATCAGAAACAAGCGAGGTGATGCACTCGGCGGCGTCATTCAAATATCTGCTTAACGACCCAAGCTTAGAAATACCGGGCTAGCATCAGGTAGGGAGACTCTGCCACTTCCAGTGGAATATTCACGTGATAACCACTACCGGGCGCAACATCCATCGACTGACCTTTTTCATTTTCGATGTGCTCCAGCGTAAAATCGTGATTACCTTCAGGGCTGATAAGCTCTAGCCTGTCTCCCTTTCTAAATCGATTTTTTACTTCTACCGAAGCCATGCCAGTTGATGTGTTGATGCCCGTAATTTCGCCGACAAATTGCTGCTGATGACTCTTTGAAGCGCCTTGCAGATAGTTCTGCCGTTCCTCTGTGTGATGACGCTCATAGAAGCCATCTGTGTAGCCGCGATTGGCGAGGTTTTCTAAAATCCCAACATGCTTTGGATTAAAAGGCCTGCCTGCAGCGGCATCATCAATCGCCCAGCGATAGGTTTGCGCAGTTCTTGCGACATAGTAATGCGACTTGGTGCGGCCTTCTATTTTGACGCAATCAATACCAATTTCTGTCAGTCTGTGAATATGCTCAATGGCGCGTAAATCACGTGAGTTCATGATGTAGGTGCCTTGCTCGTCCTCCATGATTGGCATTAGTTCGCCAGGGCGTTGTTTTTCTTCCAGAAAATAGACCTTATCTGCCAATGGGTGGCGATTACCGGTTTCACAGCCGTCATTTTGTAGCGCATCTCCTGACAGTATGGTTTCTTCAGGCACATAAACGCCTTCGGCATTGGTTGTGGCGGCCGTAGTCTTGTACTCCCAACGACAAGCGTTGGTACAAGTACCTTGATTGGGATCCCGATGGTTAAAGTAACCCGATAGCAGGCAGCGGCCTGAATAGGCGATACAAAGCGCCCCGTGAACAAAGACTTCCAGCTCGGTTTCTGGACATTCCTGACGAATTTCTTCGATCTCGTCTAGAGAAAGTTCACGCGATAAAATGATCCGTTCAACACCCATATTGCGCCAGAATTTGACCGCTGCGAAATTGACCGTGTTGGCTTGTACGGAAAGATGGATGGGCATCTCCGGCCAGCGCTCACGAATCATCATGATCAGGCCAGGATCTGCCATGATCAGTGCATCGGGTTGCATTTCTATCACAGGTTCCATATCCGCAAGAAAGGTCTTTAGCTTGCTGTTATGTGGCATGGTGTTGACAGTGAGAAAAAACTGTTTCCCAAGCTTATGCGTGCGAGCGATGCCTTCGGCCAGCGCATCACCGTGGAATTCGTTATTTCGTACCCGCAAGCTGTAACGTGGTTGCCCTGCGTAAACCGCGTCTGCGCCAAAAGCAAACGCGTAATTCAGGCTTTTCATGGTGCCGGCTGGAGCCAGTAGTTCAGGTTTTTTCACACAATTCATCGTTTAGTAGTTGTAGAAAATCAAGTAAGCTATCGTAATAAGTGATTGTAACTTAATACGATAGTGACGTAGTGCTACGATTTACCTGATCAAATTGGGGTTTCTGAAGGTTGTACGAGATCAATGTCGTATATCAATGCGTATGAGTGTACTAGGGGCTTTTAGGGATAAGTTGTGACGGCAAGAAGCTGGGTGTTTATTTTTATGGTATTGGCAGCATTGACTGGCATAGCGCTGTACGCCTCAGATAAAGTACCCAAGGTCACAATCGACAGTGCCAGTTTGCCGGGAAATGAAGTACTGGCGGAGCGGGGTAAATATTTATTCGATATTTCCGGCTGCGATTATTGTCATACAGATTCCGAAAATGCTGGCCCAACTTTAGCGGGTGGGCGAGAAATGGATACCCCCTACGGACTGTTTTATTCTCCTAATATTACGCCGGACAAAGACAGCGGTATCGGTAAATGGAAGCTGGAAGACTTTGTCCGCGCGATGCGCCACGGTGTTAGCCCATACGGCACTCATTATTTCCCTGCTTTTCCTTACACCTCATACACACGCATGACTACCGAAGATATGGCATCGATTTTTACTTACTTGCGTTCAGTCCCACCAGTGAAGAAATACAATCGTCAGCATAAAACGGCGTGGTTTGTGTGGCGTGGTGGGATGCGATTTTGGAAGAAAATATACTTTAAAACCGGTGAGCTTGCGGCAGACCCAATGTTGAGTGGCAGTTTGAATCGTGGCCATTATTTGGCTGCGGCTGTTGGTCATTGTGAAGAATGTCATACCCGCCGTAACAGCGTCGGCACTATCAGTCCTGCGGTTAGGTACTCAGGAAATATCGAGGGCGTCCTCGGTGAGCCAACACCCAATATCACCTCTTCGCGTCGCAGCGGTATTGGCAAGTGGACGGAGAAAGAAATTCGTAAGTTCCTCAAAACAGGCGTTCGCCCCAGCGGTGAGCAAACTCAGGGCTGGATGGCAGATTTCGTTCGTACCTCTTTAAGTAAGCTTAATGATGGCGATGCTCAGGCGCTCACTGACTACATTAAGTCAATTCCAGAAGTGGATTAATAGGGACTGCCGACCACCGATTTCATTTCGTCAATGTGTCAATCTTTCAATCTTTCAAAATATTTTCCTGTCAGTGGTTGACTTCACAGTTTTCGCCCCTATCATTAGCACTCATCTGAGTTGAGTGCTAACAGCCAAGCTGTCATCAGGTTGTTCTTGTCTCAATAAATAATTTATCTTTAACTGTTTCTAAGGAGAAATCGAATGAATATTCGTCCTTTACACGATCGCGTTGTTATTAAGCGTGTCGAAGAGGAGCGCATGAGCGCTGGCGGCATTGTGATTCCTGATTCCGCAACTGAAAAACCTGATCGCGGAGAAATTATCGCTGCAGGTAATGGCAAAATCACCGATTCTGGTGACGTACGTGCCATGGATGTAAAAGTAGGTGATGTTGTGTTGTTCGGTAAATACTCCGGCACCACCATTAAAGTTAACGATGACGAGCTTCTGGTAATGAAAGAAGACGACATCATCGCTGTTGTTGAATAAGCAAACGATAAGCTGAGGAATTAAGCATGAGTGCTAAAGAAGTATTATTTGGTGAAGACGCGCGTAGCCGTATGGTTCGCGGCGTTAACGTTCTGGCAAATGCCGTAAAAGTTACGCTTGGCCCCAAAGGCCGTAATGTGGTTTTGGATAAGTCATTCGGTGCGCCGACTATGACCAAAGACGGAGTTTCCGTTGCCAAAGAAATCGAGTTGGAAGACAAATTTGAGAACATGGGTGCGCAGATGGTGAAGGAAGTTTCTTCACAAACTTCTGACATCGCCGGTGACGGTACAACGACTGCGACCGTGCTAGCGCAAGCAATTGTTCGCGAAGGCATGAAGTCTGTTGCTGCGGGCATGAACCCAATGGATCTCAAACGTGGTATCGACAAAGCAGTGACTGCTGCGGTGGTTAATTTAAAGGAAGCTTCAGCACCTTGTGCAGATGAAGCTGCTATCGCTCAAGTTGGAACCATCTCTGCAAACTCTGATGAGTCTATTGGTGGCACTATCGCTGAAGCGATGAATAAAGTCGGCAAAGAAGGCGTTATCACCGTTGAAGAAGGTCAGGCTCTGGATAACGAACTCGACGTTGTAGAAGGTATGCAGTTTGATCGTGGCTATCTTTCACCTTATTTCGTTAACAACCAGGAAAGCATGCAGGCTGAGTTAGATGATGCATACATCCTGTTGTTTGATAAGAAAATCTCAAACATCCGTGAATTGCTACCAACTCTGGAAGCCGTTGCAAAAGCGGGTAAGCCTTTACTCATCATCGCAGAAGATGTTGATGGCGAAGCACTCGCAACACTGGTTGTTAATAGCATTCGTGGCATCGTTAAAGTTGCTGCTGTTAAGGCGCCAGGTTTTGGTGATCGTCGTAAAGCGATGTTGCAGGACATTGCGATTCTGACTGGTGGTCAGGTGATTTCTGAAGAAGTTGGTATGTCACTTGAAAAAGCCACTGTCGAAGATCTCGGTACCGCGAAGAAAATTGTTGTGAACAAAGAAATAACAATTATTGTTGATGGTGGTGGTGCGGCTACTGACATCAAAGCACGTGTTGAGCAAGTTCGCGCACAGATCGAAGAAACTTCTTCTGATTACGATAAAGAGAAACTTCAAGAACGTGTTGCCAAGCTTGCCGGCGGTGTTGCCGTGATTAAAGTGGGTGCTGCGACTGAAATGGAAATGAAAGAGAAGAAAGCCCGTGTTGAAGACGCCTTACATGCGACCCGTGCTGCGGTTGAAGAAGGTGTTGTTGCTGGTGGTGGCGTTGCACTGATTCGTGCTTGCAAGCCTCTGGCTGACCTTAAAGGCGCTAACCATGATCAGGATATCGGCATCAAAATCGCGTTACGTGCAATGGAAGAGCCGCTTCGTCAGATTGTAACTAACGCAGGCGATGAAGCCTCCGTTGTACTCAATAATGTTGCAGAAGGCGAAGGTAACTACGGTTACAACGCTGGCAACGGTGAATATGGCGATATGATCGAAATGGGTATTCTCGACCCGACCAAAGTGACTCGATCTGCATTGCAAAATGCAGCCTCAGTTGCAGGTCTACTGATTACAACCGAAGCGATGATCGCTGATGCCCCTCATGATGAAGCAGCAGCGCCAGCCGGTGGTGGTGATATGGGCGGCATGGGCGGCATGGGTGGAATGGGCGGCATGATGTAACCCTAGCTCCACACCTGTAATACTAAAAGCCCTGCAATGCGGGGCTTTTTTGATTCTGGTAAAACTCTGTGTGATGGGAGTATAATTTACATTGATTGATATCTTCAGCAAAAAAACACTTTATTCTTGTTCATCAAACTCAGTTAAAAATACTGATTGTGCTACTACGCTGTTGGGTAACGGCTTCATTGCGTTGCATCAGACTATTATTTTATAAATTCAGGCATCAATGCCCTAAGGAGATCTTAATGAAAGCCACATCATTAGCAGTTGCGATCGCAGCTGTTCTAACCACCACGACCGGATTTGCGGCATCGGTTGTCGATACCACCGAAACATTACCTGAGGCGCAAGCAGGTGAATGTTTCGCTAAGGTTGTTATACCTGCAAAATACGAGACCCAAACAGTCGACCTGGAAGTTAAACAGGCATCAGAAAAAATTAATCCATTTGCTGCAACCTTTCAGGCTTCGACTGAA
>CAZUAW010000007.1:0-11570 GCA_964618535.1 uncultured Thiotrichales bacterium | reverse complement strand
ACAGGCATCAGAAAAAATTAATCCATTTGCTGCAACCTTTCAGGCTTCGACTGAAAGAATCCAGGTTAAGGAAGCAAGTACAAAAATTATTCCTGTCGCTGCAACTTACGGTACTGCGACCGAAACCATTGAAGTCAGACCTGCCACCAAAGAATGGAAAGCAAGTCTAAAAAGTGGTGCGCAGCCCGCCAGTACGGCTTTACTCGCCGCCGCAAAAGCCGCAGGACTCAATCTGGAAACAACTGAAGTGGGTGTTTGCTACCATGAGCATTTTATCCCGGCTAAATACAAAACAGAGACTGTCGATGTGCTGTTAAGTGAAGCGTCTGAGACCATCGATGTAACGCCAGCTGTTTATGCTTGGGGTGAAGAGACCGTTTTGGTAAAAGAAGCATCAACTAAAATTGTTGCTGTTCCAGCCACTTATAAGACAGAGACCGAAAAAGTTCTGGTAGAGCCAGAGAAAGTTGTCTGGAAAAAAGGTCAGGATCTGGTCGACCGTATTAATACCACGGGTGAAATTATGTGTAAGGTGAAAATCCCTGCTGTATACAAAACCATATCCAAGCGTGTTGTTGATACTGCTGCAACCACCAAAACCATCGAAATCCCAGCTAAATATGTGACTAAAAAGATTCAAAAACTGGTTACAGCCGCTCAGGAAAAGCGCAGCCCAATTGCAGAAAAAAGAGGTACGGTGACTAAGACAGTACTGGTTACAGAGCCATCATTTACCTGGCATGAAATTCATGACAAGACCATGTCTGGTGCGAGCAGAACGGGTCATCAGATTTGTCTGGTAGGCAAGCCTGCTAAATATGAAACAGTGACTCGTAAAATTGTGAAGACAGCTGCAACGACCAAGGTGATCCAGATTCCTGCTGTGTTTAAGGATGTTAAAATACAGAAAATTCTTCAGGCAGCCGGAGATGACCGGATCAAGATAGCCTCAGTGAGTGAGACCGTGCAAAAGCGTGTGAAGGTTGCAGATGAGCGTTTGGAATGGAGAAGAGTATTGTGCAGAACCAATATGACTTCAGGTGTTGTTGGTAGTATTCAGAAAGCGCTCAGTGCTGCGGGTTTTGATGCTGGTGCTGCCGATGGTCAGATTGGCCGAGGTACATTGCAAGCATTGGATGCATATCAACGAGACAAGGGTCTTAATCGTGGTGGTTTAACCTATGAAACGATTAAGTCTTTAGGTGTTGATGTCACTATCTAAAAGATATTAAGACATAAAAAAGCCCCGCTAGAGCGGGGCTTTTTTATGTCTGCTCTATTTTTTAGCCAGTTCTCATTGCGTGGACTATTTGGCATCCAGAGTCCGAACACCATCTGACCCGCCAAGAATCAATACATCGGCAGGTCGATGAGCGAACAGTCCTACGGTAACGACGCCTGGTAACATATTCATTTTTTCTTCCATGGTCAGTGGCTCCATAATTTCCATATCGTGAACATCGAGGATGATATTGCCGTTATCAGTCGTAAACCCTTCGCGTAATACCGGGCGACCACCAAAGCCAAATAGCTGTCGAGCAACCAAGCTTTGTGCCATCGGAATCACTTCGACTGGTAGGGGAAACTGTCCTAGATAAGGCACCATTTTTGTGTCATCCGCAATACAGACGAATTTTTCACTGGCTGCCGCAACGATTTTTTCACGCGTTAGCGCGCCGCCACCACCCTTAATCAAATGCAGAAGTTCATTAGATTCATCTGCGCCGTCAACGTATAGGGAGAGACCATTTGCCTGATTCAGATCCATCACTCGGATACCATGACCACGCAAACGTTCGGCACTGGCTTCTGAACTGGCGACCGTGCCGTCAATTTTTCCTTTAATTCGCACCAGCGCATCAATAAAATGATTGGCAGTGGATCCGGTGCCGATGCCGACAATCATGCCGGGTTCAACATAGTCAATTGCAGCTTCCGCTGCTGCTTTTTTCATCTCGTCAGTTGACAGGCTCATATAGTGATATCCTTCAATTTTAATCTTGTGTATCGCCCATCATAACGGGCGGACAGACTGATGAACAGTCCACCAATGCCAGATAGTTACATAGAGAAAATTCTGACCGCCAGAGTTTACGATGTTGCCGACGAAACGCCATTAGAGTTAGCGAGTAGCTTGTCACGGCGGCTGGATAACCGTGTCTTATTGAAGCGTGAAGATTTACAGCAGGTGTTTTCATTCAAGCTGCGCGGTGCCTATAACAAAATCTACAATTTGTCCGAGGCGCAAAAACACAGTGGAGTGATTACCGCCTCAGCTGGTAATCACGCGCAGGGTGTGGCGCTTGCCGGGAGTAGTCTTGGCATCAAAACTGTGATTGTTATGCCTGAGACCACGCCAGAGATAAAGGTCAATGCGGTACTCAGTTTTGGCGGTAACGCCGTACTGCATGGCGATAACTACAATGATGCATTGAGCTTTGCTTTAGCGATGGCTAAAGATAAAGGACTCACGTTTGTGCATCCTTATGATGATCCCGATGTGATTGCAGGGCAGGGTACAATTGGCGTTGAAATCTTGCGTCAGCATCCCGATCAGATAGATGCAGTTTTTATCCCCGTGGGCGGCGGTGGTTTGATCGCAGGTGTTGCTACTTACCTAAAATACCTGCGTCCAGAGATTAAGGTTATTGCGGTCGAGCCAGAAGATACACCAACGCTTGAAAGAGCGTTGGCTGCTGGTAAACCCGTGCTTTTAGATAATGTAGGTTTGTTTGCTGATGGTGTCTCAGTTCAGCAGATTGGAGAAGAACCCTTTCGAATCGCCAAGGATCTGGTGGATGAATGTGTGCTGGTTAGCACCGATGAAATGTGCGCCGCCATTAAGGATATTTTTGAAGATACCCGTACCATGACGGAACCCGCAGGTGCGTTGGCGATTGCCGGAGTAAAGAAATACATCGCCAAAAATCAATGCTCTAACCAGACGTTGATCGCGATTAATAGTGGTGCGAACATTAATTTTGATCGCTTACGGCATGTCACCGAGCGTGCGGAAGTAGGTGAACGTCGTGAAGCACTGTTAGCTGTGACTATCCCTGAAAAGCCAGGTGCCTTTTGCGCTTTTTGTGAGGCCATTGGCAAACGCGTCATTACCGAATTTAATTATCGTTACGCTGATAATAGAGACGCTCAGGTGTTCGCAGGTATCCGACTCACGGGCGGCGATGCTGAAAAATCCGAACTGCTTCAAAACCTCCGTGATCAAGGCTATCGGGTCAGCGACCTTACTGACAATGAGCTGGCAAAGGTGCACCTCAGATATTTGGTTGGTGGGCACGCACCCAACGTGGAAGACGAAATCCTCTATCGCTTCCTGTTTCCGGAGCGGCCAGCAGCATTACGCAAGTTTTTAGCGGCGCTGGGACACCGGTGGAATATTAGTTTGTTCCACTATCGCAACCACGGGTCGGCGCACGGCAGGATTTTGGTCGGGATTCAGGTGCCTTCTGGAGATAGAAAAGATTTTCAGCGTTCGATGGAAAAACTCAATTATCAATACTGGGAAGAACAGGAAAACCCTGTATATAAGCTATTTTTGAGCTAATTTTTAGTAAATTAAGCAGTATTTCTATTGATAAAGACAAAAAAAGTGTGACCTGCTTCCTTGTTGTTTGAAATTATTTACTTGCGAGTAGGAACGAATTTTGTGCTAGACTGTCTACCGTACAAGCGCTTAAGCCCAGCGCTTCCCGCTATCCTCCCTGAGCGGGATGGCTCGAAACCCCAAGTCGAGCCGTAACTTTACCCCGGCCTTTGGCCGGGGATTTTTAATTTCCCTGAGCGTTCTGCGAATCAAGTATTTAATCTTCCCCAAGAAAAGCTTTCTACATTCAGCTTTGCCTGATCGCGGTGCTACTTTAGCAGCCACTTATCGAGTTTAGTGTGAAGCTCATCAATGCCTGTGCCTTTGAACGCGGAGAATGTTTGTAGCGAGACCGAGTCGAAATGTTTTTTGAGCAGTGCGTCCGTTTTGAGCTTTGTTTGGGCAATTTTTCCGCTTTTGAGCTTGTCAGATTTATTCAAGACAACATGTCCACTGATGCCGTGATGAGAACACCATTCGAGCATTTGCCAATCCTTCTCACCTAAGGGGCGGCGAATATCCATAACCATTATCAGCCCTTGTAATGGCTCACGATTCACCAAATAGGCTTCGATTAACTCACTCCAGCGACGACGTTCCCGCTCAGGAACCTTGGCGAAGCCGTAACCTGGCAAATCGACCAATCTTGCGCCGGTCGGCAGTTCGAAAAAGTTGATAAGCTGGGTTCTGCCTGGTGTCTTACTGACTCGGGCGAGTTGCCGTTGCTGGCAAAGGCGGTTCAGTGTGCTGGATTTTCCTGAGTTAGAGCGACCCGAAAACCCAACTTCCGGCCCGGTAGGTTCTGGAAATTGTTTAGCCGCTGCGGCGCTGGTCTCGAATTTGGCAGATTGGTATAGAATTCGAGGAGGTTTTTGATCGTCGTCGCTCATGAATGTTCGTATTGACTGTGCAGAACGGATCATTTTAGCCCAGCAAGTCTGCTTAAGGATGAAATAATTTGCACAGATAGCATAAAGGTAGTTTTAGCGATATCTCAGTCCCTTCTACTTCGGTTTCTTTCGTTGATGCGGGAATACTGTTTATGGTATAAAGACGCGCTATTTTAATCGCAGCGAAGAAGTCGCAGCGAAGAAGCTTTATTTGTCTTCTATCGCTAACGACCAGCGGTTGTGGGGTATCTAAGTATGAAAAAATCAATTTTAACTGCGGTTGCAGTGACAGCATTACTGGCTTCTGGGTATAGCATTGCCGGTGGCGATGTCGAGGCAGGTAAGACAAAAGCAGCCGTTTGTGGCGCTTGTCATGGCGCTGATGGTAATAGTATTAATCCAGATTGGCCTAGTCTCGCCGGCCAAGGCGCTGGTTACCTTTTTAAGCAGCTGAGTGATTTTAAAAATAACAAGCGCAGCGATGCGATTATGGCACCCCAGGTCGCTACTCTGTCTGAGCAGGATATGCATGATCTGGCAGCTTACTTTTCAAGTCAGACTGCGAAGGCTGGCAAAGCGGATCAAAACCAGATTGAACTAGGTGAAGCGGTTTATCGTGGTGGTAACAGCGCTACGGGTGTTGCTGCGTGTATCGGCTGTCATGGGCCGACTGGTTCGGGTAATCCGGCAGCAAAATTCCCTAAGGTTTCTGGGCAACATGCTGCTTACACCGAAGCACAGTTAAACGCATTCCAATCATCTGCTCGGAATAACGATGCAGGTAAGATGATGCGTAACCTGACGATCCGTCTAACGGATGCAGAAATTAAAGCTGTGTCGCAGTACATCTCTGGTTTGAAATAAGCGCAGCTCTAGTCTCGCATGAGAATAATATTGTTGGAGTACTAGTGTTTAAAAAAGTGGCCTTTATGGCCACTTTTTTTGTCTGTAATAGTCAGACCGTTTTCGCAAATAACTGATTATTCGATCATAAGGTATAATCTCAATATAATCTCGGGCGTGTTGGATTATGTTCTCGAAAAAACTAATCGAGACAAGCACCCGTTCGAAAGAATTACCGTATATTGTCGTATCTTTTTATGTATCACCTATCCTCTTTTTAGTGGATACAAATTAACAGCTTGGAGTTGGCTCATTATGAAAGAAAGAAATTTACCCACATTATTTCGTGCTCTTGTAGTAACATTTTTGCTACTACCCGTCATGGCTTGTGCTGAGAAGCCAGCGGATACTGGCGCTAACGTTGAGAAAGTTGCCATGCAAGGGCAGGTTGTCGAGAAGCTTCAAAAGACTGATATCGCCAAACTTGAACCAAAGAAATCGGTATCAGAGGTTAAAACTTTCGAGAAAGATATTCATTACGCCGAGCTGTTCTCTCCGGTGCCTGTGTCGACCGCAAACGGTGAAGTAGAAGTTGTTGAGATGTTTTGGTATGGCTGCCCACATTGTTTCAAGCTCGATCCACATCTTAATAAGTGGCATAAAGGTGCCGCTAATGACATCAAGTTGATCACCATGCCAGGGATTCTTAATCCTGCCTGGAAGCTTCATGCTAAGGCATTTTATGCCGCTGAAGTAATGGGTGTTACCGATAAATTTCATGAGCCATTGTTTCAAACCATTAATCAACAAGGGCGGAAAGTTAGGAATCAGGACGCCCTGATTCGTTTTGTTGAAAGTCAGGGGATTGATGGTAATCAGTTTCTTGAAGCAATGAATTCGATGGCTGTGACTGCCAAGGTAGCCAGAGCTGAACAGCTGGGGCGTCAATACGGTGTTACCGGTGTGCCTGCGTTAATGGTAGGTGGAAAATATCGGGTGCTAGGTAGTGGTGTTGCAAGTTACGACGAAATGTTTGAAGTGGTGGATTTTCTGGCAGAGAAAATTCGTCAGGAACAATAGTGCTTTGACTCTTGTCTAGAAAACTGGGCATTAAGTCTATCGTGCAGAGTGAAATGGCAGTTTTGAGAGGTATGCACCTCTTGGAACCAAATTTGACCGGTAAAGTGAGGGGATATCAGCTGCTAAAATAACAGAATGCAGCAACTTACAACGGAATCAGTTTAATGGATGTACAGCAAGGGCGAATCAAGCTACTGAGCTATAACGTACAGGTAGGTATACCGACGAAGAAGTATCGGCATTACATTACCCACAGTTGGAAGCATCTGCTGCCATTTTCTCAGCGCCAGAATAATCTGGACAGAATTGCTGACTTCATTTCTGATTTTGATATTGTTGGTTTACAAGAGCTGGATGCTGGCAGTATTCGTAGTGAATTTATTCACCAGCCTGAATATGTCGCTAAAAAAGCAGGATTTCCGTATTGCTATAGCCGTGTCAATCGTGACTTGGGTATAGTTGCACAAAACAGTCTGGCAATTTTCAGCCGCTGTGAAGCGCATCGCGTAGTGAAGCACAAGCTTCCTAGTACCATTCCAGGACGTGGCGCACTTGAAGCGCATTTTGGTAGTAAAAAAGACCCCCTTGTCGTCATTTTGGCGCATCTCTCACTTTCCGCTCGCGGGCGCAAGCGTCAGCTTGAATATATCGCCAGCCTCGTCAATGGCTACAAACACGTCGTTGTGATGGGAGACTTGAATACAGAGATTGAGAGTCGAGAAATAAAAGGTTTGCTCGACAGCACAACACTCAGTGCGCCACAAGTTTCTGCGCATACCTACCCAAGTTGGAACCCAAAAATTGCCTACGACCACATTCTTGTGACGCCCGACATACACTTGGGTGACTCAGAAGTTTATGGTGTGAAGCATTCGGATCATCTGCCAATATCAATAGAGGTGGATGTTCCCCATGAGATTTTTGCACACCAAGCGTGCAAAAATCCAACAACCAATAATTCAGCAACAATTTTGAACTAAATACTAGGGAATTTGATATGGATATCACAACTGAAGTCTCAATGAGCGATTTCAATATGGGCTTTGAAGACTATAATGATTTTGAGGAATTTGAAGATTTCCCTGAGATCGAAGCACTGCAAAGCACCGAAATGATCGAAATGGAAATTGATGGCGATGATTTTGGTAAAGCGTTCTCTAGCAAACTTGACGACTAACTATTCCATTAATACTGTCTTGATCTGCTCCTTACTGTTCTTCTAGCAGAGGAATAATCAATCAGTTGAAGTTATGAAAGTTGTTCATCTTCACGAACTCAGTTCGAAGCAGATTCAAAATTCAGATGACTGGCGTTGGTTGGAGCCAGATCTGGATGCATCAATTGACTGGCTGCATATATTTAATTCAGATTTTCCTGCAATTGATAAATGGACAGGGCATGCGGGAATAATCCGAGTTTTGATGACTTTGGTCGCAGCTCGTAAAATGCGGGGTAGCGATCTTATTGTGACCCACGGAATTCATTTGGCCGCCTCAGTGGGATTTGTTAAACGTATTTTCCGGATCAAAACTCAACACCTTGCGTGGGCATTTTCAGTGGTTAATCCAACTGCTATTTCCCCATTAAAACGTTGGTATTATCGCTTTAGTTTACGTGATGTTCACCAATTTGTGATGTTTTCCAGTATTGAAATCAACACCTATTCAGAACTATTGAATCTTTCCGAAAGTCGCTTTCGGATGTTGCTTTGGAGTACTGATAGGCCCGTAGTTTATGATCAACTTCCACCTCCCTTTGAACCTGGTTATATTGCTGCCATTGGTGGAGAAGGGCGAGACTATTCAACGTTGTTTGACGCGTTGCGATTATTACCTGATGTAAGACTAGTGGTAGTTGCGACCCCCGCAAGTGTGACGGGGCTTATTCCTCCTCCCAACGTAGAGTTGCTGACTAATATGCCTGCTGTCTACACCTTTCGGATTGCACATCATTCAAAGTTTATGATTATCCCCACGCTTAAAGGGGATGGTCCTTGTGGGCACAGCACCATAGTTTTTCAGTACCTGTTGGGCAAGGCAACGATTGTGGCTGAATCTGAGGCTATGACGGACTATGTCGAGCCTGGCGTAACAGCACTTACCTATCAGGCAGGTAATACCGCTGCTCTAGTTGAATCAATTCAGACTTTGCTTACTGATCAGACGTTAGCAAAAAAACTCTCTGATAATGGCAAAGTATTTGCCAAGCAATATTGCACGGAAGAGGTGACAGTCAATTTTGTAAAAACGTATTTGGAAGATTCCGGTTTAATTGATTCCAGTGATTCGACTCGTCTTGCACAAGCCCAGTCCTAGCCGTATTTCACCAAATACTTATCCAGATGATTCGCAAAGGCTTGCCGATCACTTTGGCTGAATGCAGCAGGTCCACCGGTATTGACGCCGGTTGAACGTAGTGTTTCCATAAAATCTCTCATATTCAGACGTGCGCCAATATTTTCTTTGCTATACAGCTCGCCGCGCGGACTCAATGCAAAAGCACCTTTTTCGATAGCCTCCGCAGCCAGCGGAATGTCACTCGTAATGACCAGATCATGGGGGTGAACACGCTTTACAATTTCATTGTCAGCCACATCAAAGCCTTGAGGTACTTGCATCATTTTAATCCAAGGGGAAGGTGGTACAGGCACGTTTTGATTGGCAACGAACGTCGTTAACACTTCAGTTCGCCGTGCCGCGCGAAATAAAATCTCTTTAATCACAACGGGGCAGGCGTCTGCATCGACCCAGATTTTCATCCCGTTGGCTTTTATTTTGCTCTCAATAACGCTTCTCCATCAGTAGATCTTTTCAAAATGAGTTTAACACCGATAATGGCTCATAAATCTGCTACTGTACTTCTATTCTTAATCTTTAATTGACTTAACTGTTCTGATGAAAAATGCGCTTCTCGCAGGTTTGATCCCGTTCATGCTGATGCTGTCAGCCTGCCAAAATAATCCTCCTATACCGGACAACAGTATTAATTCAAACGCCAGCGCTCAGGACTATTTGATCGCTGCTTTCAATCTCAGGAACTTTGGTCCTGCGCGCCTTGAAAAACCGCAAGCGATGCAGACAATAGTGAATATTTTAAGACGCTATGACTTGGTCGTGTTGATAGAACTTCGAGATAGAACCGGCGGCTCTTTCGCCGAACTGCTAGCGCAAATCAATGCACAATCCGGTCATCAATATGCGCTGCAATTATCTCAGCGCTCGGGTAGGGGGAATCGCAAAGAGCAGTATGGATTTCTCTATCGGCTGGATCGGGTCAACATCTTGGATTTTTACGATTACGACGATGGCCTGGAACCGGATCTGGACAGCTTTGAGCGAGAACCCGCAGTCGCCTATGTCGACTTAGCTGGGTTAACGCTGACGCTCATCGCAATTCACACGGATCCAGATACCGTGGCTCTGGAACTCAATCGTCTGATTCCTGTTTATCAGGATGCAGTGCTGCGTACCGGCGACAACGATGCCATCATTCTGGGTGACTTTAATGCTGATTGCTCTTTTCTGCCAGAAAGAGACAAACCCTTTATTAACCTTTTACACGATGATCGATTCATCTGGTTGCTAGGCGACGAGGTCGATACTACTGTCAGAGCCAGCACCGATTGTGCCTATGATCGAATCGTAGTCACCGATACATTAAATAGATTTCTGCCTTTTGACGCCGCTAATGTGTATGACTACAGCACGGTACTAGGGCTTGATGAAGCCACAGCGTTGGACGTTAGTGATCATTTTCCCGTGGAAGTCAGGTTGATCGTTCAACCGTAGGAGCGGCGTAGTATTCGCGCCGTTAATAGTTTTCTATAAATTAACGTTAACCGCTTCAGATGCTCGCTTGGCTTTATCCACAGCCTCATCAACACTCTGCGCACGCGCTAACGCAACCCCCATTCTCCGTTCCCCCTCAACTTCTGGCTTACCGAAAAGCCTCAGCTGAGTATCAGGCTCCTGCAACGCAACATCGAGTTGTTTAAATGTCACCTGAGACGAGTGACCTTCCACTAAAATTGCGCTGCTGGCAGCAGGCCCGTGAAAATGAATATTTGGAATCGGCAAGCCAAGAATCGCTCTGGCATGCAACGCAAACTGCGAAAGATCCTGTGAAATCATTGTCACCATACCCGTATCGTGCGGGCGAGGGGAGACTTCGCTAAAAATCACCTCGTCCCCTTTAATGAACAGCTCCACACCAAAAATGCCGCGACCGCCAAGTGCCTGAGTGACCTTTTCAGCAATTTCGCGTGTTCTGTTAAAGGCGGTTTCAGACATCTTCTGGGGTTGCCAAGATTGCCGATAGTCACCATTAATTTGCACATGACCAACCGGCTCACAATAGCTGGTGCCACCTTCATGGCGTACGGTTAACTGCGTAATTTCGTAGTCAAAATCGACAAAGCCCTCAACAATCACTTTGCCTGCACCCGTTCGGCCACCATCCTGTGCATAATGCCAGGCCGTGTCGATATCATCCGCAGCACGCAGCGTACTTTGCCCTTTACCTGATGAACTCATAATCGGTTTTACCACGCAAGGCAGCCCAATTTTCTCTACCGCCGCGTCAAACTCCTCGCGGGTTTCTGCAAACACATAAGGCGATGTTGGGATACCTAACTCTTCAGCTGCCAAGCGTCGAATGCCTTCGCGGTTCATCGTCAATTGAGCCGCTTTAGCGGTGGGGATTACGTGAAATCCCTCATTTTCCAGTGCTACCAGCGTATCCGTCGCAATCGCTTCGATTTCCGGCACAATATAATGAGGTTGTTCCAGCTCAATAATTTTGCGCAACGCCTCACCATCCGTCATTAAAACAACATGACTGCGATGCGCCACCTGCATGGCTGGTGCATTTTCATAGCGATCAACCACAATGACCTCTGCACCGAGGCGCTGGCACTCAATCACCACCTCTTTACCAAGCTCGCCCCCACCACAAAAAAGAATACGGGTAGCGCTGGGGGATAGAGGAGTGCCGATATGAGTCATAAGAGCTTGCCTGGATAGAGTCGGGAGAGTGGAATAGTACAAATTTATTTTAATGCTTACTACCCCATTAGCCAGATTGCGGTTGAGTAATAGCCCGCTTATCCTAGCGTTTTATGCTGAAAGAAAAATAAACAATGAAAGCAACTTTAG
>CAZUAW010000006.1:10684-24353 GCA_964618535.1 uncultured Thiotrichales bacterium | reverse complement strand
TGGCGTTTCTGATGCCCTCGTTATCCGCCAATAAAAAAATTGCGCCGTCAGCATTCAGGCTAGGCTCTGTTGGCCCTCTGAGCTGTATTTCGCGTGATTTTTGATGGATGTTTTGAGTTGCCATACCCTATAGAAATAGTGCATTTTTCAGAATTTACAATCCAAATCGAGACCGCTGGTCGGATCTCAGGTGTCCGTGTTGGAGAGTTTGTCGATCATGGCTTCCAGTTCCGCGACTCGGTTCTCCAGATCATCGAGTCGATTGTGTGGCTCGAGGATGCGAAGTTCTTCGGTGGTGGCGACGTCGATTTCCGGGAGTGTTTCATCGACAAATTCGTGCGGCAGCAAACAATGTACATAGCGAATTTTCTTGTCTGCTGAGCGTGGGGTTTGTGCAACCAGTGGATATTCTCGTTCTTGTTGCAGGCTTTTCAGGGTTTCGGCGATGTGCTGATAATCCTGGAATGGGTAGAGCGGATGGGTGTTCTCTAATAATTCTTCGAGCGTTTGTGCGCCATTGAGCATAAAGGCGGTGATTAAGGCGCGTTGCGCTGGGCCAAGATGCAACGCCTCGCAAACTTTATGTCGGTAGCTAAACTCGACGCTGTCCTGATCTACGCTGAGTAACCCCTGTCGGATGAGCTTGGTAATTGCCTGATTAATTTCAGAGCGTTCCAGCGAACCTAGCTCTGGAGATGGCGGTGCAAATTCACAGGCCTCTGCAATTCTTTGAACTGGGCAGGGGTAAGAATCCGGTTCTTTAAATTGTATTTCTAGAATTCTACCTAGCACCAATACCTGATCAGGGCTGAGGATGGGCGGTCGAGATTGATGATCACTCATGGCTGTGAGCTCAATTGAGCAACGGTTACGCGGCTCTGCCCAGAGAGGTCGGCGAGCGATTCGATGCAGGTGTATTGTTGGCAATTTTCCATGTTGTGTTGTGGTGTTCCTTCCAAAAGCTTTTGCACGGCGGATGACTGATTATAACCATGTTCGAGCATCAGCCAAGCATTGGGTTTTAAGTGGGCTGGGGATTGCGCAATAATTTTCTTGATATCGTCAAGTCCATCGACACCGCTGGCGAGTGCTTGATCAGGTTCAAAGCGGACATCCCCTTGGTCAAGATGTGGGTCAGTTGCGGCAATATAAGGCGGGTTGCTGATAATTAAGTCGAAGCGTTTATCTGCTAAGGATTCGAGCCAGTCACTATGACGGAACTCGATATTGCCGAGGTTTTGCTGCGCTGCGTTAGCGGCCGCAATGCGCAATGCGGCCTGACTCTGATCAGTGGCTGTAATCTGCCAGTTTGGGCGTTCTTTAGCCAGTGCAATGGCAATCGCGCCGCTGCCAGTGCCTAGATCAGCAGCCTGTGAATCTACATCGGATAACCGAGCTAGAGCAGTTTCAACCAGCAGTTCCGTTTCTGGGCGGGGGATGAGTACATCAGGCGTGACGGTTAAATTCATGGACCAGAATTCACGTGTGCCGGTGAGATAGCTAATCGGTTGACCATCAATGCGTTTTTGTATCAGTTGATTAAATTGTTGCAATGCGCTGGGTTGAATCACTTTATCGGGCCAGGCGAGCAAATGACTGCGGGGTTTGTTTAGGCTGTGCGCCAGCAGGACTTCGGCATCCAGCCTAGGTGAATCGCTATCAATGCGGGCGATGGCTGCCTGTAGTTCAGATTGAATTGTCTGTTGCTCGCTCACGTCGATTAGTGCGTGCTGAGTTCTGCCAGTTGTTCTGCCTGATGCTCTGTCAGTAATGGATCAATGACTTGATCCAGATTACCCGACAATATTTCATCCAATTTGTAGAGCGTAAGGTTAATGCGGTGATCAGTAATGCGCCCTTGTGGAAAGTTGTAGGTGCGAATTCGCTCAGACCGGTCGCCACTGCCAACCTGACTTTTGCGCAGCGCACTCTCTTCGCTGTCCTGTTTTTGTCGCTCGGCATCGAGTAATCGAGCCTGTAGCAATGACATCGCCCTGGCTTTGTTTTTGTGCTGCGAGCGTTCATCCTGACATTCCACCACCACGCCGGTGGGAAGATGCGTCAGGCGAACTGCGGAATCGGTTTTGTTAACGTGCTGACCACCAGCACCTGAGGCGCGGTAAGTGTCCACTCTGAGATCAGCGGGATTGATATCTTCCATTTCCACTGCATCCGCTTCCGGCATGATGGCGACAGTCGCAGCCGAGGTATGCACGCGCCCCTGTGATTCAGTTTCTGGTACGCGTTGGACACGGTGTGCGCCAGATTCAAATTTGAGTCGTGAAAAAGCACCATTGCCGATGATGCGGCTAATCACTTCTTTATAGCCGCCGTGATCGCCGTGGCTCTCGCTCAGTAATTCCACCTGCCAGCCGCGTGATTCTGCGTAGCGGGAATAGAGTTTGAACAAATCACCGGCAAAAATTGCGGCTTCATCACCGCCGGTGCCAGCGCGAATTTCGAGAAAGACGTTAGCGTTGTCTTTTGGGTCTTTGGGTAGTAGCTGCTTCTGCAGGTCAACTTCCAAATCGTCTAATTGTTTGGTGAGGGCTTTTTTCTCCTCAGCGGCCATTTCACGCATATCAGCATCATCGTCTTTGAGCATTTCTTCGGCGCTCTGAAGTTCTTCTGTCGCCTGATTAAACTGCTGAAAGGTTTTAACGATGGGTTCCAAGTGACCGTATTCCTGAGAAAGCGCACGGAATTGGTTTTGGTCATTGATAATGTCAGGATCGGCGAGCAGCCCAGTAATTTCCTCGAACCGCTCTACCAGCGTTTCGAGTTTGAAGATGATTGATTCTTTCATGCTGTTTTTGTTATTTTTTCCTGGCTGGTGTTGTCTGATTGGGTTGCTCGCCCAGATTGAGGAGTTGTCGGGCGCTGGAAAGTAATGCCTCGTCACCTTCATGAGCGGCGCGGTTTAAGCTATAGGTTGTGGAGTGGATTAGTTTATTGGTGAGATTGTGACTAAGAAATTTTAGCGCTTCTTCTGCTGATTTCCCTTGTGCCAGCATTTGCATCGCCTGCGCGGTGACTGCTGACTGAATTTCCGTCGCCTGGGTACGGTGTTCTTTGACCAGATGGATAGCGTCCTGAGACTTAAGCCAGCCCATAAAGTCATGTACCTGAGCATCCACTAATTCTTCGGCCTGCTCAGCGGCTTTGCGTCGAGACTGCATGTTTTCTGCAATCACATCGTGTAAATCATCAACGGTGTAGAGGTATACGTCGGGGAGATTGCCTGTTTCGGGTTCGATATCACGTGGTACTGCAATATCAACCATAAACATCGGCCGATGTTTGCGCTTTTTCAGCGCCCGTTCAACCGCACCCTTACCCAGAACAGGCAATGAACAGGCGGTCGAGCTGATGACAATATCAGCCTGATCGAGCACCGAATTGACATCAATGAGCGATAGCGGCTGTGCATCGAATTGCTCCGACAGTTGTTCGGCCCGGCTCAAAGTTCGATTCGCGATCAATAAGTGTTTGATGTTCTGGCTTTTGAGGTGTCTTGCTGTCAGCTCAATGGTTTCACCGGCACCAATCAGTAATGCGGTTTGTTCGTTGAGGTTACCAAAGATCTGTTTGGCAAGACTTACCGCCGCAAACGCAACAGATACTGCGCTGGAACCGATTTCAGTTTCTGTACGAATCTTTTTGGCGGTTTGGAAAGTGGTTTGGTAAAGACGATTCAAGTACCGCCCAAGCGTATCTGATTCGGATGCTTGCTGGTATGCGGATTTAAGCTGGCCGAGGATTTGCGGTTCACCCAAAACCATTGAGTCAAGGCCGCAGGCTACTCGTAACAGATGCCGTACTGCTTCACCGTCATTATGGTTGTATAAATACGGCGTGATTTCGGTAGCGCTAATATTGTGGTGCTCAGAGAGCCAATCGGGTATCTGGATGATTGAATCATCTTGATCATGCCAGCAAGTTACTTCGGTCCGGTTGCAGGTGGATAGCACCGCAGCTTCTGCCACACCAGGCAGCTTAAGTAGCGAGCGCAGTGTTTCTGGAATAGTTTTAGCGTCAAACACCACCCGCTCTCGCACTTCAACAGGTGCGGTCGTATGGTTAATGCCAACAGTTAAAATCGACATACTAAGCGGGGACGGGAAAAGCCATGGGCATAGTATACCGTCGATAGGAGGTTTTTAGAAAATTGAGATGCCTTAGAGAGAATGTGACTTTAGAAACAGAACTCGGTGCCGATTATCTGCTAATATTCAGAGAGTTAAACCGTGGCTTTGGATGAAAAATATGTATAAACAACTCAAACTATTGTCTGTTGGCCTTATTGTTGGTTCTTTGACCAGCTGTGCAACGATAACACCGGTTGGTAGCGCCCCAGTGATCGGTCCGAAGGTTCAGTTTTCTGATGCTGATTTACAGCCAGAAATCGCTAAACGTGGTGATTTGGTCTATGAGCTACTGGTTGGGGAAATTGCCGGAAAACAGGGCAGAATCAATCAGGCTACGGAGCATTATCTCAATGCCAGTCGTCTTAGCGATAACCCTGAAATTGCCGCTCGTACCGCCAGAATAGCCACATTTTCCAAAGACTTTAAGATTGCTGTCGATGCTGCAAAACGCTGGGTGGCGTTGGAGCCTGATTCTAGCGAAGCGCGCCAGGTTGCTGGGCTGTTGCTGGTTAGAAACGGTGAAACTAAAGCTGCTGCTGAGCATTTTATCAAGGTCATAGAGCTTGGTGGCGAAGAAAAGTATGAGTTGGGTTTTGCGCGCTTGAGTTTGTTAATGGTGCGCGAATCTGTTTCTGATGACGAGTGGGTTGTGATGGGTATCGTGCGGGATCATTTTCCTGAAGTTTCCTATGCACACAGAAGTTATGCCGAGCTTGCTTTTCGCAATAAAAGTTACGATGCATCGCTGGCTGCTTTGGAAAAAGCCTTGCTGCTGGATTCTGAAGATGATTCTTCAAGAATTCTCAGAAGCCGCGTTTTGTTGTCGATGGGCAGAGTTGATGAAGCGCTGGAAGATATGCGTGAAATGACCCGAAAATCTCCCGATGACGCCGAATTACTGCATAGTTTGGCTCGGATGCTGGTGAAAGCTAATCGCTACGAAGATGCTCATAGTCAGTATCAGAAGGCGCTCAAATTACAGCCGGAGAATTTTGACCTTCTTTACAGTCTTGCATTGCTGGAAGTCGAATTAAAAACTTATGATGAGGCAGTAACCAATCTTACCAAGCTGGCTGAATCCTCTACCCATGCTGATGATGCCCATTATTATTTAGGCCGAGTAGAAGAGGAGCGCCAAGCATACGATATCGCGCTCAGCTGGTACATAAAAATTAGTAGTGGTGAGCGTTTTATGGACGCTCAAACGCGCGTCGCGGGAATGCTGGGAAAGTTAGGTAAAATGCAGGAAGCGCATGCGCATCTGGCACGGCTACGTAATTCATTTGCTGATGAGGCATCCATCGTTCATTTGCACATGGCGGATGGCGATTTGTATCGACTCAATAATGAATTCAAAAAGGCTTACGAGCACTACACAATAGTACTTAAGACCTACCCAAAGAATATTGATATCCTTTATGCACGGGCGATGATTGGTGAAAAGCTTGAAAGAATCGATTGGCTGGAACGAGATTTGACCGCTATCATTGAACTGGAGCCTAAAAATGCTACCGCATTAAACGCTTTGGGTTACACGCTTGCTGATCATTCTAAAAATTTGCCTCAGGCGCTTAAATACATCAAACGTGCGTTGTCAATTAGACCTGATGATGCGGCTATTTTAGATAGCATGGGTTGGGTGCATTTCCGCATGGGTAATATTGAAGAAGCAGAAAAGTATTTGTCCAAGGCATTATCAATATTGGAAGATCCAGAGATTGCCGGCCATCTAAGCGAGGTGCTGTGGTTACGTGGTGAGCACCAAAAGGCAATTGAAATTGTGAATAAGGCGCTAAAAGCTTCGCCCGAGGATAACCGGCTATTAAAACTTCAAGACCGATTCGTTCAATAAGTTTACCTACCACTTTTGTCGTTGCGCGTTTGTGCTTCTGTGACGCTTATCGGCGAATGTTTCAAACTTTCTGCATCGCAGGGGTTGTTATGCTGTCCGGTTGTGCGACCACGCCCCCGATTTCTTCCGATGGTTCAGTTACAAAGCCCCCGCAATCTGTAGAAGCCCCCGCTGCTCCTGCTCCTATACTGCTAGCGGGTAAAAGACATTCACGGTTCCACGGTCTTGATAATTGGAGAATTAATGGCCGCTTAGGCATCCGTCAGGGTGATGATGGTTTTTCAGCAGGCATGCTGTGGCAGCAAAAAGGTACGGAATTTGATATCGCTCTACTTGATCCGCTTGGCCGGCGAGTGGCGCAATTACTTGGCAATGCTGATCATGTCGCTCTAAAAACTGTCGATGGTAATCGCTTTGAGGCGGACAATGCGGAGGAGTTACTTGAGGCGAAATTAGGCTGGAGCTTTCCGGTGCAGAGTTTGTTTTATTGGATAAAAGGCACACCTAACCCCAAGCTACTGGCGTGGCGAGAGGAGTACGATGATCGTGGCCGTCTGGTAAAACTGCATCAGGGTAAATGGAAATTAAATATCACCAAATATCAGAATCTTGGGGAAGAATATATTCCCAAGCTAATTAAGATGGAACGCGAAGATATCAAGGTCAAACTGCTGATTCGAGACTGGGAATAAGCGTGACGGCTTTACCGGAGAACCTTGAGGTTTGGCACGCACCAGCCAAGCTTAATTTGTTTTTGCATATCACTGGGCAACGCTCGGATGGCTATCATGAACTTCAAACTGTGTTCCAGTTGCTTGATTATGGCGACAAACTGGCGTTTGAGGTAACCGACGATTCAACAATCCAGCGCGTGACAGATATTCCAGGTGTTGCTCAGAGCGATGATCTGGTTGTTCGCGCAGCAAAGCTGCTACAGCAACATCTGGCTGTGCAGCAGGGCGTGCGAATTTATCTCGATAAGCAGTTACCAATGGGCGGAGGGCTAGGTGGCGGTAGCTCGGATGCAGCGACTACCTTGGTCGCACTTAACCAGATTTGGGGCGGAAATTTAAGCATTGCAGAATTAATAATAATCGGTGTTCAGCTGGGCGCCGATGTACCCGTTTTTATCCGAGGAAGAACCGCCTGGGCTGAGGGTGTAGGGGATCAGCTGGAATCTGTTACGTTGCCGAGCCGGTGTTATCTGGTCGTGAATCCTGGGGTGCATGTCTCAACAGCTGAATTATTTTCCTCTCCAGAATTGACACGGGACTGTCGCGCTATCACAATACGCGCGTTTCTTGATGGCACAACGCTAAATGTGTTCGAGCCATTGGTGAAACAACGATACCCGAAAGTTAGCGCCGCGTTAAACTGGCTTGATCAGTTTTCCAAGGCGAAACTCACTGGTACCGGAGGATGTATTTTTGCCGAGTTTTCTAATCAGGCAGAAGCACGGAATGCATTGCGATGCTTGCCTCCAGAATATACCGGTTTTGTTAGTTGGGGAGTTGATCGATCACCACATCGGTTATAACCCTGCACAGAACAGAGTCTTTACAGAGTCTTTCGGATAGTTTATTGGGCCGTCGCCAAGCGGTAAGGCACTGGGTTTTGATCCCAGCATGCGCAGGTTCGAATCCTGCCGGCCCAGCCATATTTTATGAGCGTGTTAGTTTTTTAACCTGCTCATTCGGGTTTCAAGTGTTGCCAAGGCGCTTGCAGCTAACCAGCTTAAATGTAGGGCGTCTCTAAAAATGCAAGCACCCCTGAGAAAAACCATGAACAGCACCTTTTTTATGCAAAAAATCGTTAAATACAACCAGTATTCGCCTCATTTTTTCATAAAAAATGCACTATTCCTGATTTCCCTCAGCAGCACTTCTATTTTTAGAGAAGCCCTGTAATAACTCCAGGCATGTGATTGTGACTGATACTTCCGCAATGATGGTGTTCTCTGGTAACGCTACCCCAGCTGTTGCCAAGGCGGTCGCCAGTGAATTGGGTATTCCTCTCGGTAGGGCCATAGTCGATCGCTTTAGCGATGGCGAAATTCAGGTTGAGATTTTGGAAAACGTGCGTGGTCACGACGTTTTTGTGGTTCAGTCTACCTGCCAGCCCACCAACGATAATTTAATGGAACTGCTGATCATGGTGGATGCTTTGCGGCGTTCATCCGCTGGTCGAATCACTGCTGTGATGCCTTATTTTGGCTATGCCAGACAAGATCGCCGTGTACGTTCAGCACGAGTTCCTATTTCTGCCAAAGTGATTGCTAACTTAATTACTGTCGTTGGCGTTGATCGAGTCTTGACGGTGGACGTACACGCGGATCAGGTGCAAGGGTTTTTTGATCTGCCCGTGGATAATATTTACGCCTCTAAAGTGTTGTTAGATGAGATCTGGGAGCGCAATTCAAACTCGAGTAATTTAACGGTTGTCTCACCGGATGTTGGTGGTGTTGTGCGTGCCAGAGCGTTTGCAAAAAACCTTGGCGACAAGCTGGCGATTATTGATAAACGTCGACCAAAAGCCAATGTTTCCAAAGTCATGCATATCATTGGTGACGTCAAGGGCCAGCATTGTTTGATTGTTGACGATATGGTCGATACGGCGGGTACGCTTTGCGAAGCGGCCAAGGCGTTGAAAGAAGCGGGGGCAACAAGAGTGGCGGCATGTATCACTCATCCTGTATTATCTGGCCCGGCGATTGGTAATATTCGTAGCTCCGAGCTAGATGAGTTGCTGGTGACAGATACAATACCGTTGTCTGAAGAGGCGCAAGCCTGCGATAAAATACGCGTGGTCAGTATGGCGTCAGTGATTGCCGAAACCATGCGTAGAATTAATCTGGAAGAATCTGTTTCAAGCTTGTTCGAGTAGGCCTGGAATTACTCAGCGAGTAATTCAATAACAGGTAGCCGCTAAGACTTGCTGAATAGTTACAAAAATTTTAACGCCTTTCTGGTCGCAAGAAAGGCGTCATTGTTTACCGGATTGGCCGGTTAATAATGTTTTTAACGAGTAGTCTGGAGAAAATAACATGTCGACTCAATACGTATTACACGCAGAAGCGCGTGCCGAGCAGGGGAAAGGTGCGAGCCGCCGCCTGCGCCATCAAGGTAAATTTCCTGGAATCGTTTATGGTGCCGGAAAAGAGCCAGTGGCAATTACCCTCGATCACAACGAGGTACTAAGAAACCTTCTCGAAGAAGCGTTCTTTACGCAGATTATTGATCTGAAAACTGACGGCAAAGCCGAGCAAGTTGTATTACGGGATTTACAACGCCATCCATCTCGCCCGACAATTTTGCACATGGATTTACAGCGAATCGTTGCTGACCAAGTGCTAAGAGTTGTGGTTCCCATACACTTTATCAATGAGGAAGAATGTGTCGGTGTTAAAACCGGTGGTGGTGTTATTAGTCGCGCAATGAACGATGTTGAAGTTCAATGTCTACCTAAAGATCTGCCTGAATACATCACCGTTGATATCGAAAATGTTGATGTAGATGAGGCGATACACCTCTCTGAAGTTACCCTTCCAGAAGGTGTTTCTCTTATCGAGACAGTAGTTGAAGCTGGTGAAGAACCAGTCGATCTTATGGTTGTTTCGGTTCATGTTCCGACTGTTGCTGTTGAGGTGGAAGATGAGGTTGACGCAGCGACTGAAGGTGGAGATTCCGCTGGCGATGAAAGTGATTCCGACGCTAAGGAATAACCCGCAATCGTGTCCTCTGTTCCTATTCGGCTAATTGTCGGACTGGGAAACCCAGGTCCAAAGTACGACAAAACCCGGCACAATGCCGGGTTTTGGTTTGTGGATGCCCTGGCATCGCAATTTGGTGGGGTTTTTCGGGAAGAAGGAAAGTTTTCCTCCGAATGCGCGCGCGTCAATATCTCTGGTCACGATGTTTGGCTGCTCAAGCCTCAGACCTTTATGAACCGTAGCGGTATCGCGGTACGCAAAATTTCTGACTTCTACAAAATCAAGATAGAAGAAACCTTGGTGGCACATGATGAGATTGATCTGCCACCTGAAACCATTCGGCTTAAATACCGTGGCGGTCACGGTGGACACAATGGGCTCAGAGATATTTTTAGCCATTTTGGGAAAGATTTTTGGCGCTTGAGAATCGGTGTTGGTCACCCTGGTAATAAGGATGAGGTAATCGGTTCTGTGCTGGGAAGACCATCAAAAATTGATGAAGCATTGATCATGCAAAATATTGAGAAGGCTGAATCACACATTTCTGAAATTGTTTCTGGCGAGTTTGAAATAGCCATGAACAAATTGCATAGAAGTTAATTCGGATAGAAAATTATGGGATTTAAAAGTGGCATCGTTGGTTTACCCAATGTGGGTAAATCGACCTTATTCAACGCGCTGACCAAAGCGGGTATTCAGGCTGAGAACTATCCGTTTTGCACGATAGAACCAAACGTCGGAATTGTTTCCGTACCGGATTTAAGGCTCAAAGCATTGGCTAAAATCGTTGATCCCGAACGCGTAATGCCTACCACGATGGAATTTGTGGATATTGCCGGCTTGGTGGCGGGTGCCTCCAAAGGTGAAGGCTTGGGGAATCAATTTCTTGCGCACATCAGAGAAACGGATGCGATTGCTCAGGTTGTCCGCTGCTTCGAAGATGATGATGTGATTCATGTAGATGGGCGCATCGATCCGCTTAGCGATATTGAAACAATTACCACAGAACTAGTGCTGGCGGATCTGGATTCGGTTGATAAAGCGTTCAATCGTATTAGCCGAACAGCAAAATCAGGCGATAAGACCGCCGTTTCGCAACGAGATGTGCTGGAAAAAATGCTCGCACATCTGAGCGAAGGACATCCAGCACGTGCGTTAGAGCTAGATGAAAGTGAGCAGCTGGCAATTCGAGAATTCCAGCTCATCACCATCAAACCCATGATGTACATCGCCAATGTTGCCGAAGATGGCTTTGAAAATAACCCACATCTGGACGCAGTGCGCGAATATGCCACAAAAGAAGCAGCAGAAGTTGTACCTGTTTGCGCCTCCATTGAAGCTGAAATTTCCGAGCTGGATGAAGAAGAAAAACTAGAGTTTTTGGAAGATCTTGGCTTAAAAGAACCTGGTTTGGATCGCGTCATCAGAGCAGGTTACCAACTGCTTAGTTTGCAAACTTTCTTTACCGCGGGTGTTCAAGAGGTGCGCGCCTGGACTGTCGGAATCGGTGCTACCGCTCCGCAAGGCGCAGGAAAAATCCATACGGATTTCGAAAAAGGGTTTATACGTGCTGAAGTTGTTGCCTACGACGACTTCATCGAGTTTCAAGGTGAGCAAGGCGCTAAAGATGCCGGCAAATGGCGACTAGAAGGAAAAGAGTACCTGATGCAGGAAGGCGACGTGGTGCATTTCCGTTTCAACGTCTGATTACGCTTGACAATAAGGGCGCTAAACAACACTATACCGCCCTCTCAAAATGGCTATGTAGCTCAGCTGGTTAGAGCACATCACTCATAATGATGGGGTCGGTAGTTCGAATCTACCCATAGCCACCATTCCTCAAAACTGACGAGAAATATTCTTGCGTCAGTCTATGTTAGTTAGTTCGCCAGCTTCAACTTGGTCGACAGGTATTTCTGCGCCCGCACCTCCTGCATTTCTCTCTTGATATGGATTGAAATCCCCCCATATCAATACCTTATGCGTTAAACTTTGTGAAAAATATTGCATATCTCTCCTAAGCTGATACATTAAAAGGAGTAATGGTGATTGAGGTGTGGTTTTTCATGTCTCATCACGTTTTCAGGAATTCCACGATTTAGCGCAGACTTGCGTACTGACAGATAGCTAGGAGTAAATAATGAAACAATTCACACCTCTGAATAAACCTTCAGATGGCAAAACAATACGTCGTCGACTACCAGGGCGTAGCTTAATGTTCGCCGCGATTGCCGGATTCGGTCTTTTGAATACAGCGCAGGCCGAGTTAGGGTGCCCAGCAGGTTCAGAGCCTACTGGGGCCGAGCTCATCACAAATGGCTCGTTTGTTAACGGTACAACAGGATGGACAAGTGATGTTCCTGTGGTTGCGCCCATTCCTTTTGATAATGCGGTCGGTCCAGTGGATGGTTCGATTACCGGTTTTGGTAATGTCGCACAAAACCCCTTTGGTGGAGATGCTGCGAACAATGTAGCTGCGGTCGATACCTGGTTGTACTCCAATGGTAATGGTAATCCTGGTGGGATTACGTTTCTAATTCAGGATGTCGCTGGCTTAATCGAAGGTGAGAACTATTTGTTCAGTGGTTATTATTCAAATACGATTACAGATAACTCAACCTATCCAGCAAATCCGAGCATTCAGGTGAATTTGGGTGGTGCGGCAATTTTTGGCCCAGAAGTGGCTGACAATGATGAGCCTGATAACTGGAATCGGATGGAAGCGACTTTTGTCGCCAGCGCTGCCAATGCAGTAGGCGCTACTATTTCTTTGTCTGACCCTACTGAGGGCGTAGAGACTGGTTTCGATATGGGAACCACGGCTTTAAGTCTGAAGCGCTGCACACCGATTGGTGAACCAGGTAGATTAACGGTTACCCCATTATCTTTGGATTTTGGCTCAGTGACAGAAGGTCAGAGTTCTGCGACACAAACTATTACGGCAACCAATGAAGGTGATCTTGATGTTGCGGTTGGTAATCTGGTTGCTGGTTTGACCAATTTCACCGTGGTTGAGAATTTGTGCGATGGTCAAACGCTGGCGAGCAGCGAGAGCTGCACGATTACGGTCAGCTTTACGCCAGGCGCTGATGTGACCGGTGCTCAAGCGGAATCAATGACGCTGCCTTCAAATCCTGGTGACGATATTGTTATATCGCTGGCTGGGAATGGTGTATTGATACCGCCAGGTGCCATTAATTTCCCTGGTTTGGCTGCTGCTGGTGTTGATTTTGGTAGCGCTCAAGCGACGGTTGATTCAAATCAAGAGACCGTCACGATAGAAAATACTGGCGGTCAACCGCTCACAGGGCTGGTCTTATCCGTATCAGGATCGGGTATTACGATTGATTCACAGACTTGTGGCAATACACTTGCAGCGGGTTCCAGTTGTGATGTCACCATGAGCTTTGCCCCGGCAGTGGTAGGGCAAGTCACGGGAGCATTACAAGTCCAGTCAAATGAGGCTACTGGTTCAGCAGGTTTAACAGGTCTTGGAGTCGCTAACCTCACTGATTCCGATGGTGATGGCTTGCTCGATGAAGAAGAGTTGATTCGCGGCACGGATCCGAATGACCCTGATAGTGATGACGATGGATTATCGGATGGTGAAGAAGTTAACCAGACCGGCACCGATCCATTGGATGCTGATTCGGATGATGATCACTTAACCGATGGTCAGGAAGTTGGAACCGATACGATTACCGCGATTGGCACTGATCCGAATGATGCTGATTCCGATGATGACGGAATATTGGATGGCGTCGAAGTTAACTATCTGAACGGTGTTTTACAACCGAACTTCCCATTCGCACCAACCAACCCTAACAATGCCGATACCGATGGCGGTGGTGTTAACGATGGTGATGAAGATCTGGATAAAAATGGTCGTGTTAACGGCAATGAAAAAGACCCTCGTGATGGTTCGGATGATGTAGATGCACCTGTGCAACCACCCACTAC
>CAZUAW010000006.1:2674-10584 GCA_964618535.1 uncultured Thiotrichales bacterium | reverse complement strand
CTGTGCAACCACCCACTACCGTACTGGCAGGAACTGGCGAACGCGTCTTGACCGACCTTGATGGTGGTCTCGGTGCAGCTGGATTACCATTGCTTAGTCTTCTGGGTGCAGCAGCTTGGTTTCGTCGCCGTCGTACCGCAATTGCAGTAGCGGCTGCAGTCGGGGGTGCTGTGATAGTCGCAGCGCCGGTTCAAGCAGAGCAGGGTGAAGTTTACTTTGGTCTTGGTGGAGGTGTCTCGCGCCTCGAGCCAGATCAAAATGGCACCAGCTTTGTGCTTGAAGATGACTCAGATGTCGGCTTTAAAGTGTTCTTAGGTTATGACATCACCAAGCATCTCTCTGTTGAAGGTTATTTTGCAGGCTTGGGTTCGGCAACGATGAGAAGTTCTGAAACCGGAGTCGGTGAAATTGACTACGATGTTTTCGGACTCGAAGCGCTATTCCATATCCCTAATAACTCGCAAGGCTTTTCAGTCTTTGGCAAGTTAGGTTTCGGTAATGTGGACACTGGCAGCGGCACTATCCCATTTTTAGAAGTCGAAGATTCACAAGTGACTGCCGGACTCGGTTTGGAGCATCAATTTAAAGGTGGCGTCTCGTTACGTGGCGAATATCAATATTTTGATGAAGATGCTCAGTTCCTCTCAGTGAGTGCGATTAAACGATTCGGCGGAGAAAAGCCTACCCCGCCGCCGATCATTATCGAACCACCTGTGACACCACCACCGCCACCTCCTCCGCCACCACCACCGGCACCAGAGCCAGTAAAGGACAGCGATAACGATGGCGTGCTGGATCCACAGGATAAATGTCCGACAACGCCAGTGGGTGTTCAAGTAGATGGTTCCGGCTGTGCGATTGATCGCGATGGTGATGGCGTTCTGAATCCTAATGACCAGTGCCCTAATACCGGCGCGAATGTCACAGTGGATAACGATGGCTGCCCTCTTGTTGATCGTTTTACCGGGATTCTGGAAGGCGTGAATTTTCACACCAACTCTGATCGTCTGACGGGTCATGCGCAAACCATCCTTAACGGTGTTGCTGATGATCTAAATACCTATCCAAGTGTCAATGTGATTGTATTAGGTCATACGGATAATCAGGGTGGCAATGCGTTCAACAAAGATCTATCCCTCAGAAGAGCGAAATCTGTCTCTCGTTACCTGGTTGGTAAGGGTGTTGATGCGAGTCGAATGCGCTATGCCGGTAAGGGTGAAGAACAGCCCATAGCATCCAACTTAACGGAAGAAGGCCGAGCACGGAACCGACGCGTTGAATTCATCGCGCAGGATTTATAAGGCTTTTTAGTACCACATAAAGATTGGCCGGAACTGGTTTTTAGTTCCGGCTTTTTTTTGCCTGAGTTTTATCACCAGCTTATTCCTGTATTTCTTCATAACAAGTTGCCAAATTTAGCGTTCGATGGTGTAAATTAAATCTGCGCTATTGGCGATGCCTGAAGCTGCATGCAACCCCAGCTTTTCCGTTAGTTTGTAGCGTAAATTAAAGGTGTTAATGGCATTGAATAAACCGATGCTGTAGCCAACATATAAATCAGGTGTGAGGTATTTTCCGAGCGTGTAGCTTCCGCCTTTGGTGCCAGGAGGCTGGCCTAAAATCATATACGATAAAATGCTCGCATCTGGCATCGGTGGGTCAGAATATAATGTTAGTTGCGGTGCTTGTGCTGTGCCGCGAATGTACGCGCCAGCGGTGACTTGATAGGCTTCTACGCGGCGGGCAACATTCATATCTAACTGTGGGTTATCGACTGGGCCTCCACCAAACAGTACACGCCCACGTTCCATTTTTAATTGCTGACCGTATACCAGATAGTCTCCATTCACGACTTCAATCATGCCGGTACCAAGCGGTGCTAATTCGGGTGTTTGTTGTACTCTTAAGCTGCCGCGAAGCTCGCCACTAAAATCGGCAACCTCTACTTTAATGTCATCACCTAAGGTGATTTTAACATCGAGAGTCATGTTTGAAGCGGCGCTTTTACTCTCTGTGATCTCACCATTTTCGATTAAAATAACATCACCAGACACTGAAATAACGCCTTCTTCACTGCTTGCGCCTTTTGCATTGATATGAGCTTTTGGGATCAATACTTCTCCCTTAACTAGCATGCCGTCGCTGTCCATTTGAATAACTAAATCAGGACTGATGACTGCTTTTAATGCTTTGGATCTTGCAACTTCAAAGGACTCGCCTTTTACTTTGATTTTTAACGCCTTGCTTTGAGGGTCAAACTCTCCGGTTAGCTTGAGCTCCCCATTGCCTGACTTGGCCAATCCTGCGAGGCGAATCTGACCTTTACCATCGCTGCTGATTTTAATTTCTGGCGCAGTCATTGTCGTTGCTAGTTGTGGGATTTCGGTGGAGAAATCCTTGATTGCCAATTGACCCGAAAATAGCGGCGCTTTAATCGTACCACTTAAGCTGATGTCTGCATTTAGGTTGCCGGTAACTGCTTGCAAATCGGGAGCAAAACCACTAACAGGTGATAAATCAGATAACCGTGACTTGATGTTGCCAGACAACTTTTGAGCCTTTTTGAAATCCGTGATTGCAACCGTGGCACTGACTTCTCCCACTTTATCGAGATTCATTAGTACAGTGCTATTGATATTATTATCTTTAACCGTGGCATTGATAGTACCTTCTTGCAGTTCGATAACAATGGGTTCGTCATCACTTTCGATTTTTATTTGTCCTGGTGTGAAGCGAAGTTTTGCATTTGATTCAATCTCACCATTGGCATCGACAGAACCGACGACTTTTCCGTTCAGTTCGGTGAGCAGTGTAAGCCCCGGCGGTAAATATTTTTTAAATCGCTCAGGTTTAAGTTCGCTGAGTTCAATTTCACCCTTGGAGCCTGTCTTTGCATCCCAGCTACCGGTAATGCAAAGTTGAGTGGGTTTGCTGGTTAAGCATAGAGCATCGGCTTTAGCCGTTGATTTATTTGCCTCTATCTTGGCGGGTTTGGCGAGTAGCCAGTCGCCAAATTCGGTTTTTTTGGCGCTTAAATCGCTCAGCGTTCCACGCCAGGTTTGATCTTTTAGTCCACCACTGAGTGCCGTTTTGACTTCTGCCAGTTTGCCATTTAAAGCCAGTTTTAGTGTATGTTTTTCGGGTTTTCCTGAGCCGTCTACGGAGAAATCTTTCCAGGTTTCTCCGCCCAGCAAGAGCGCTTTGCCTCGTAGTTTAATGACCGATGATTTCTTTCCGCTGATATCAATGTTGCCATCGCCTTTTAACTGCTTAATTTTTATACCAGCGCCAGCGAGGTTATTAACCTGTATTTTAAATTTTGCGTGTGGTTGTTCAGCGGTTCCCTGCAAAGATCCTTTGCCCGAGATCGAGCCTTTAAAGTCGGGAGCCAGTTGTGCCAGATCTTTCGCATTAATATCCCACTTTACATCCCATTTGTCACTGAGTTTTCCATCCAGCTTTAAGCGCGCATCGCCACTGCTGATTTGTAGATTTTTTAAATCAATATTTTTCCCTTCAAGGTTAACCTGTCCGCTGCCGGCGATGGGCTGCCCCCTGAGATTGCCGGAGAGTTTGGCAATGTTGGCAGTGAGCTGAGGCCCATTATCGGTAAGCTCGCCTTTTGAAGTTAATTTTAAATCTATTTTTCCTTTCGCTTGCGGCCATTGTTCTCCGGGATTGATGTCTTGAGCTGCGAGTTCTACATCCCAGATAACTTGCGGATTCCAAGCGGCGGTTCCATTGGATTGAATTTCTCCTTCCAGCGTTTCGCCGGATAACTCAAATTTTGAGAGTGCTTTATCTGAGCCGTGACCGGAAAGCTGCCAGCTGCCTTTGGGAATATCTTTACCGAGTAAGGCGGTGCTCAGTTCAAATTGGTAGTCGGTGACTTTTCCTGCGGCTTTAAATGCGCCCTTAGGACTTTCAAATTGTGCATCACCTTGCATTGGCCAGCTCATCGACTGCCAGTCACCATCAAGATCAAAACTTTGCTGCTCGATATTGAATTCGCCTTTAGCGGTCAGTTCTAAATCACTGTTATTCGCATTTAATGTAAGGCTTTTAATTTGTATGGCTTTATCAGTCCCCGTGACGTTGATGGCAGCGGTTAGTGGGATCAGCTGCGTGCCATCCACAGCGGTACTGAGCTGTGCCTGAAATTTTTCGGGTGAGCCGCTGAATTTAAAATTTCCTTGCTCAGAAATGTATTCTGCTTCTGTGGTGAGTGGCCAACCAAGCTGCTTCCAATTGCCTTGTAAATCAGCTTGAAGTGGTTCCAGTTCAATATTGCCGTGGAGCAATATTTCTCCAGGGTGATCAACCAATTTGACCAACAGTTTTTCAAATTGTAATTTTTGGGTGTTGCCTTGCAGTTTGAAATCCAGCTTTACTGAGCCAGTCGCTTGCAGGCTGGCGTTGAGGTTTCCGTCGGCATTAAAAGCATCAAGATTTCCAGTGGAATGAAAAACGGCTTTCATGGGTATGGGATTTAGCTGTTCGCTAAATACCTGAGGGTCTTTTGCATCCAGGTCGATATCAGCATCCCAGGATAAATCTTCCATGGCATTAAGAATGTCAGCGTTGATCACAGCGTTAGCTGCGCCTTTTAGCTGATGATCAATATGCAGTTTTGCAAGGTCTCCGTTAATTTTTCCGCTGCCATTGAACTCACCAAATTCCGCATGGCGATATACCCAGTCTAAATTTATATCCATCGGGTAATTATCGCTTGGCTGGAGTGTGCCGGTGATACTGGCATCTGCTTCTGGTGATTTTAATTTAAAATCTAGAACTTGTACGGTGGCACCTTCTGCGGCAGCGGTGAGGTTGAGTCTTTCAATAACAATGGGTTTTTCTGCTTCGTACGGATAGACTTTTATATTCTTTAGATCTAACTCACGTATGTCCAAATCAACCGGTAGGCGTATATCGGGTAATGAAAAGGGTTCATCAGGCTCATCTTCTTTCGGCGGAGGTAGATGAATCTCGATATCGGTCGCGTTTAAAGTATTAATTCTTAACCGCTTGGATAAAAGTTGTTTAGGCTCCCAGTCAAATTCTGCTACCGCTAGTTCTATTTGCAATCCGTCTTCTTGCTGGTAAGTGAGGTTTTGAAGATCTAAAGGGCCGAGTAACTTTCCTTTGGCAGAGTCCCAGTTTAATTCCCCAGGTGAATATTTTTGCGCCAGCGAGAGCACTTGGGAGAAGCCTTTTTGCGTGCCGGTGGCATAACCCGCTATGCCAATAACGGCTAAAATAAGCAGCAATAAGATAATGCCGATAATAATGAGTATTTTTTTCATTATAAATCCGGCCCAATCGTTAAGTGTAATCGCAAGTTGGTTCCAATGGGTTGTTCAAGCGCATGGCCAAAATCAATTCTTACTGGGCCAATGGGTGATTTCCAGTGCAAGCCCAGGCCAACGCCAGCTTTATAATCGGGGGTGTCGTCAAAGGCATCTCCGGCATCAATAAATGCGGCGATGCTCCATTTCTCTTTAATCGGGAATTCATATTCCAGACTGATCTCGGTTAAATTTTTCCCACCCACAACCTGGCTTTGAGCATCTTGCGGGCCGATGATTGAAAATTGATAGCCACGCACGGTGGAATCACCACCGGTGAAAAATCTTAGCGTGGTCGGCAGTTTGGAAAAGTCATCAACAATGGTTGTTCCCAGTGAGCCGCGTGTGATGATTCGACTCTTGCCTGAAAAGCTATAAATCCATTTAGCTGAAACCAGAGGCTGAATAAACGTAGTATCAGAAAGAAGGGATTCAACACCGCCACGCAGCCTCAATTGCAACCATGTACCGTGATCCGCATAAATTCTTTTTTCCAGTTCAGCAGGAAAGGTTCTGCTCCATTCAACGCTGGGAATTAATAATGTGCTGGTAGGGTTATCAGCACCTAATTCAAATTCTTCTATGCGATAATCGGTTGCGTAAGTTTTAATCCAGTAACCATCGCGATAACGGAAATAACCACCGATATTAAATGCCTTATAGTCGCGCGCATCGGAATGTTCTTCTTCATAGGATGAACGAATACCCCAGGCATCATTGCGTGGGTCTTTGCCGGGAATAATGTATTCCCCAGCGACGCCGTAGCGAATTTGGGAGACCAGCGCTTCCGCGGTATATTTGTGTCCCCGACGATTCACGCGGCGACCGGTAATGCCAACTTTTCCGCGAACCCCAGTATCCGTTCCGTAGCCAATACCCAAAATGTATTTACGCGGTTTACGCGGTGTGAGTTTTACATTGATCGGAATCACGTGGTTTACGGCAGTTTTCGGTGCAGCACCAATTTCCACTGCTGAATAATATTCCGAATTGCTTAAATCGCCCTGTAGCTGTTGCAAATCGCGCGCATCATAAGGCTGGCCAGATTCAATTTGTACATAGCGGTTGAGCAAGTTATCCCATAGCCATTCGGTCTCTTGATCGAAGTTTACTTTACCAAGGTGGTAGCGTTTACCGGTTTCATAATGCAACGTTACAATCGCAGTATTGTTATCAACATCGACGCGAATCTGGTGCTCTTCCAATTTCACATCAAAGAAACCACGTTGAGAGGCGAGTACCTGAAGCTGTTTTTTTAATGTTTCGTAAGCCGCTTGATCCAGTTGCTTGCCTTTTTTGAGCGTCTCTTTTGCTTTGGTGACGGCCTTTTTAAATTCCGTATCATCTTTTCCTTCGCCCGTTACCTTGATATCCACAGACTCAATCAGCACCGGCTTGCCAAGCGAGATCAGGTATTGTGCTTCCCAAGAATCTCCATTCTCACCGAGTTTCCCTTCGACGCTTGCATGGTAATAGCCAAAAGGTTGCAGTGCTTTGATGATTTGTTTTTCAGCGGCACGATGCAAATAGCGTACTCGCGCTGCTGAGGGCGCAGGCTTTTTATTGAATTGGTATATTTCGAGATACCCCAGCACATTGGTGAGCAATTTTCTGGCGACACCTTCTACCTCGACAAATACTTTTCCTTGCGCGGATTCTTCCGCCTCCGAAGATGAGATTTCGGCAATCACTTTCTCTGGTTTATCCTCAGCCGCTACGGTGCCTGTATATAGAACCAATGCCGCGATGCAGCAAAGCAGCACCTGCTTAGGCAAGGAGAAATATTTGAGGGGAATCATCCTGGATTTTCCGTATAAATCAGACAGTTATTCTGGTTGGATTCGGTGATTATAAAGTGAACCGCATGCTAGTAGGTATGTGCCTATGTAAACAATCCATTCCGGTCGCAGAAAAAGGCACGTTATCCTGATAGACGGATAAATTTAACCGCCGGCTTGCTTTTGCGGATGAGGTTATCTATGTTGCTTATCCCATCTCGGCAAAGCAACAATATATCAATATGAGCATAAAATCTGATCGCTGGATTCGTCGCATGGCGGATGAACAAAAAATGATCGAGCCGTTTGAGCCGGGTCAGGTTAAAGAAAATGACGGCGGCCGGATTGTTTCCTACGGCACCTCCAGTTATGGCTACGATGTGCGCTGCGCACCGGAATTTAAAATATTCACTAATATCAGTTCAGCCATCGTTGATCCTAAGAATTTTTCAGATGATAGTTTTATTGATGTAAATGCTGATGTCTGCGTGATTCCACCCAATTCCTTTGCGCTGGCACGAACCATCGAGTACTTCCGTATTCCTCGCAATGTGCTGACCATCTGCCTGGGAAAATCTACCTACGCGCGCTGTGGCATCATCGTCAATGTCACCCCGCTGGAGCCAGAATGGGAAGGGCATGTGACTCTGGAATTTTCCAATACCACGACGTTACCCGCCAAAGTCTACGCTAACGAAGGCATTGCTCAGATGCTGTTTTTTGAGTCAGATGAGGTCTGTGAAACCTCTTATAAAGATCGTGGTGGCAAATACCAAGGTCAGCGCGG
>CAZUAW010000006.1:0-2574 GCA_964618535.1 uncultured Thiotrichales bacterium | reverse complement strand
CTCATTCCGTGATCTCCAGCGTGCCGCTAACTATCAATTCTTAGAACTGCGTCACCGACTAACCGAATCCCCGTGGGTGAAAATTCATCTTCACTCACAGCGTCTACCACTATGCGGATTTCAGCCCTACTGCTCGGTGCAGTACTACTATCATTCAGTTTTTCAGCCCAGGCTGCCGATGACGATAAAACGCGCTACCGCTGGTTTTGGGGTGGTTCAGTTGGAGCATCAGAATTCGATGTAAGAGCCAATGCTGGTAGCCCTCCAAATCCCGATATTGCCTATATTCGACTGGCAAGAATGCACGAACATTTCGCCTTTGAGTTACGTGGTGGCGGGCATACCGATGTGCGTAGCACCGATGACGGCTCCAAAGTTAACGGCTCACTGGGACTCTATATGGAGCCACGCGTTCCACTGGGCAAAAGAGCGGGTATTTATGGCTTGTTGGGCTACGGATTTATTAATTTCGATGCAGACGGCATAAAAGGTATCGACGGCAACAGCGCAACCTACGGTGCGGGTCTCTGGTTTGGCGTGACCGATCGGTTCCGTATCGAGCTGGAAGCGCTGCGCTTGTACGACAAAAATGCGATTCAAATTAACTCTGTTTCACTCGGTTTCACCTACGATTACGCCCCGTGGTAGGGGTTTTCCGCATGGTTGGTATTGCGTAGAGACGCGCTGAACCGTACTATTCGCGGTCTTATATTGCCTGAAAAAGGACGAAAACGGATGCGTAGTCAGTATTGTGGATTAGTCGATGAATCATCGCTGGGTCAAGAAGTTACTTTATGTGGTTGGGTCAACAAGCGACGTGATCATGGTGGCGTAATATTTATTGATTTGCGTGATCGCGAAGGATTGGTGCAAGTTGTTTTTGATCCTGATCTTGCCGATGTGTTTGAAACGGCCGAACATGTGCGCAACGAGTACGTGTTGCAAGTCAAAGGACTGGTTCGCGATCGTCCCGAAGGCACCATTAACGATGAGCTAAAAAGCGGCAAAATCGAGGTGCTTGGGAAAACGCTGACAGTGCTCAACGCCTCAGACCCCATCCCGTTTCAGCTCGATGAAGAAGTCAACGAAGACACCAAACTGACCTATCGCTATATCGATCTGCGTCGCCCTGAAATGCAGCGTCGTATTCAGATTCGCGCCAAAGTATCCTCGTTCATGCGTCGTTTTTTGGAAGAGCGCGGCTTTCTGGATATCGAAACACCGATGCTCACCAAAGCCACCCCCGAAGGTGCGCGTGATTATCTGGTGCCAAGTCGCACCCATCCCGGCAGCTTCTTTGCATTGCCGCAGTCCCCACAAATTTTTAAGCAATTGCTGATGATGAGCGGCATGGATCGCTATTATCAGATCGTGCGCTGTTTTCGCGATGAAGACCTGCGTGCCGACCGCCAGCCAGAATTTACCCAGCTCGATATTGAAACTTCATTTATTGATGAAGAAGAGATTATGGGTTTGACAGAAACGCTGATGCGCGAGATGTTTGCAGAAATTGATAACGTCGAGCTACCAAACCCATTCCCACGCATGACCTATGCGGAAGCCATGAATCGGTATGGCTCCGATAAGCCCGATTTGCGCGTGCCGCTGGAGCTGGTAGATATCGGTGATTTGCTCGCGGAAGTGGAATTTAAAGTCTTCTCTGGGCCGGCTAATGATCCAAAAGGTCGTGTCGCAGCATTGCGAGTGCCTAAAGGTGGCGAGCTGAGTCGTAAAGAAATTGACGGCTATACTGAATACGTTAGCCGCTACGGCGCGCGCGGATTAGCGTATGTGAAAGTGAATACACTGTCCGATGGCGTTGGTGGATTACAATCCCCAATCCTCAAATTTCTGCCTGATGAGGTTGCTATGGAAATCATGCAGCGCACGGGCGCAGAAGATGGGGATATCGTCTTCTTTGGTGCAGACAAAGCTGGTGTAGTGAACGATGCGCTTGGCGCATTACGCGTAAAAATAGGTTTCGATCGCGATTTGGCAGAAGACAGCTGGCAGCCACTTTGGGTCGTCGACTTCCCGATGTTCGAGCGGGATGAGAAAAATGATCGCTGGCAAGCACTGCACCACCCATTCACAGCACCTGCAACTGATGATCTCGATGAGTTGAACAAAGATCCCGGCAACACCTTGTCACGCGCCTACGATATGGTTTTAAATGGTACAGAACTCGGTGGTGGCTCCATCCGCATCCACGATCCAAAAATGCAGGCAGAAGTCTTCAAGCTGCTCGGCATCTCCGACGAAGAAGCAGAAGATAAATTCGGCTTCCTCGTCAAAGCCCTCAACTACGGTTGCCCACCGCACGGCGGCATCGCTTTCGGTTTGGATCGTCTCATCATGTTAATGACCGGCAGCAGCTCCATCCGTGATGTCATGGCATTCCCAAAAACTCAGACCGCCCATTGTCCGCTCACCGAAGCTCCCGCAGAAGTATCAAAAAAGCAGCTCCGCGAGTTGAATATTCAGGTGAAGCTACCGGCTAAAGAGTCCTGACTAGGCTGTCGAAATTATCCGGTGTTGTAAATAATCCCTTATCTTTGCCGAACTGGCGCTTTT